>CAYTFT010000065.1:0-9247 GCA_964437155.1 uncultured Chitinophagales bacterium
GTTGCTATATGGAAAAAGGGAGCCTTATCATTACGGGTGCCGATGGAGGCCTTGGCATAGTTGTAACAGAGCAGTTGCTAAAGGACGGCTGGACCCTGTTTGCAAGTGTTTTCAATGACGAAAGGGCAAGTGTCCTGCAGTCTGCATTTCCCGCTTACTGGGGAAATACACTATTCGCACAAACCGCAGATCTCTCCAATGAAACGGAGGTTGCCGCACTTATTGCCAGAGCCAGGGATGTTGCCGGACTGGTGCATATTGCCGGTGGATACAAAGGTGGCGCTTCCATAAGTGATCATTCGCGTGCTGATTATGATTTTTTGATGAACCTGAATGCGAAACCCACTTTTCTCCTCCTCAAGTGTATTGTTCCGGTGCTGAAAAACAATGGCGGTGGTTCGATTATTACAATCGGTGCAAAGCCTGTAATTCATCAAATGAAAGGAAATGCACTCTATACCGCAAGCAAAAGTGCGGCTGTAGCGATGACATTGAGTGTTGCCGAAGAGGGAAGGCAATCAGGCATACGCGCGAATTGTATTTTACCGGCAACCCTGCAGACAAAAAACAATTTAAGCTGGGCATCAGAGGAACAATTCAAAACATTTACGCCGCTGGAGGATGTTGCTTCAACAATTTCATTCCTTATGTCGGATGCAGGAAAAGGTATTACCGGATTGGCGATACCGATGTATAATAAAATTGAGTGGTGAGTGCCTGCCCGAACACGCAGTGGGCGGGGTGAATCGAGAATCGAGAATCGAGAGTCGAGAGTCGAGAGTCGGGTATGTAGTGATACTGCGCTTTTCTCATCTCTCATTTCTCATCTCTCATTATTCTTCCCCCCCTGTTTCCCCACCCTTTTTCAATACGGAATAAATATCCTATTTTCGAAAATAATTATTGTTTATGCTTAAAGACTTACATCCCGAAAATCTCTTCATCTTCGACATCGAGACGGTGCCGGGGAAAAAAAACCACGAGGAGTTATCCGAACCGTTGCAGCAATTGTGGGAGGATAAAGTGGGCCGCTTCCGCAAGGAGGACGATGATAAAAGTGCATATTATTTCAGTAAGGCAGGCATTTTTGCAGAATTCGGCAAAGTGATCGTGATCAGTTGCGGGTACCTGATAAAACAGGATGGCGCTTACCGTTTGCGCGTAAAAACATTCAGCGATCACGATGAAAAAAAATTGCTGCGGGATTTCAGCGATCTGTTGCACAAACTCACACAACAGAATCCGCGCTATCAGTTATGCGGTCATAATATTAAAGAATTCGACGTGCCCTGGTTATGCCGCCGCATGCTCATCAACGGTATTGAATTACCTGATTTCCTGGATCTCTATGGTAAAAAACCGTGGGAGACAAATTTTGTGGATACACTCGAATTATGGAAATTCGGCGACTTTAAAAATTATACTTCTTTAAATCTGCTTGCAGCAATTCTGGATGTTCCTTCGCCGAAAGATGATATCGACGGCAGTAAAGTGGGTGCTGTGTACTGGCAGGAAAATGATCTCGCACGTATCGCGAAGTACTGCAGCAAAGATGTGGTTGCCGTTGCACAGGTAATCATGCGGCTCAAGGGAATGGATCTGCTGCGGGAGGATGAAATTTCCTTTCACTGAAAAATATGCTGTAGGCTATATGTATCGCCTTTGAAGGGTTGATTTTTATCATCCTGTACCCTGATTGCAATCATGGGCACCGGGTTTGTTCTGCGATAATTTTGTAGGCATAACGGGCACAATAAGTTAACACTTAAAATAAATGTCATGTCAAAGCTGAATGAAATTCTGATGAAGATCGCAGATGCCCTGAAAACAGAGATCGATACCGATAAACTGATCGGAAAAGAATTCAAACTGGGAGATTTCACCTGTATTCCCGTACTTTCTGTTGGTGTCGGAATGAAAAAAGAGGAAGAACCGAAAAAAAATCTGATGGGTAAAACCGTGAAAAAAGAAAAAGAGGAAAAAGACGAAGTGCATTTATTACCGGTCGGATTTTTGGTTACCAGAAAAGAGTCCATCTTTTTTGTTCCTGCATTTACTATCAAAGGATTGCGTGAAGAAGTTGAAAAAATTCCGGATGTAATCGAGAAATTCAGAAACATCAAAAGGAAAAAATCAGCTAAGGTTTAAATGCTGTCTGATCCGATAGCGATAATAATGAAAATTGTCCCGGTATATCCGGGAATGGGTTTACAATAATGGTGAAAGAGTAAGCCGGATGCGTTATTCTATTGCAATGACGTGTCCGGTTTTTATTTTCAAAACGCAAGTAATCCTTTTACAGATCTTATCGCAACAGCACCAAAAAAAGAAGGCGCCCCTTTGGACGCCTTCCCACACACACTTATGACTATTATTTATTGCTGAAGAATGACTTGCTGCGTGAACAATTGTCCGGCATATTGCACGTGTATGAGATACATGCCTTCGCTCAATCCTCTTTCCAGCGTAATTTCCTTTGTTATTGAATTACCATCCACCGGTACTGTTTCATTATAGATCAGTTCTGCCTGTAATGTATAAATGCTGATCGTTGCATCACCGGAATACGCAGCATCTGATGAAATTCCTTTCAGGTCAATGGTAAACTGTCCCTTATTCGGATTCGGGAAAATATGCAATGCGCTTTCAGATTCGCTTTCACCATATTTACAACCATCCACAACAGTGGTAGCAGCAGATGTTTTTGAACATCCGTTTGCATTGGTAACCTCTACCTTATAATTACCTGTTGTTGTTGCATAGTAAATATAATTGGTAGCAGCAGGTAACAGATTATTATTGCGGAACCACTGGTAAGTAAATCCTGCTCCCGTGTTACTTTTTAATTTTACGGAACCGGTGGCGCAAAGATCAGGGTTCTGACAAGTGATCTGTGCCTGTGGTTTTTTGTAGAAGGTAACAGGTACCGGTAATGAAGTGCCCTGGCATAATCCGATAGTTCCGGAAACAGAATAGCTTCCTGATTTGGTTACATCCAGTAATGCATTTGCATTTGCAGCCATTATTTTTCCGTTGAAATACCATGTATAATTTTCGAATCCGGGAGTGGCAGCAAGAGTGATCACTTCAGACTGACAAGCAACCGCAATTGGTGTTGTTATGGCGATCGGGACAGGAACATTATCTGTTGCACCATCGCAATTGTCGTCAAATCCGTTGCAGAATTCAGGCATTCCGGGATTAATAAACGGTTCAAAATCATTACAGTCTGAATGATCAGCCACATATCCGTCGGGCTGCTGAACTGAGAATAACATTACATCCGCATTTCCGTAAAGATCATGATCAGTATCCGCATAGAAGGGTGTCAGGTACCCTGCTTTAACGACCCAGCAATCACTGGTTGCAGTTGTGTTATGATGTGCAGTTATATCACCATCATCAGAATTTGATGCTCCGGCAAGTATAAAGGTACCATCTGCCAATAAAAGTGAAGATGCAGCAAGATCATCCTGAGATCCTCCAAAATTCTTTTCGAACAATACGATTCCGTTCAGATCAGATTTGATCACAACATAATCCAATCCGCCGTTATTAAAAGGAATAATTCCATCCGCAGATGAACTGTATCCGCTCAGAAGATAATTTCCGTCAGCCATCACCTGCACATCTGATGCATAATCAAATCCGCCGCCGCCAAATGTTTTCTGATCAATAAGCAGGCCCTCCTGATTTAATCTGATCAGCCACAAATCAGAATTTCCGGCATTGACAGCAACATCAAAATCGGCTGAATAGGTGTAACCGGCAATGAGTAATTCATTTTCTGCAGTAGCCATTATTTCATTTGCACGATCTTTCGAGGAACCGCCGATGGAACGAACCCATTCAGGATTCAGTGCACCAGAAAAACATACAACAAAAATATCGCCTTCGCCCATTTGTTTTTCTGTTTCGCCGTCGGCGGAATACGATTGACCTGCTGCAGCAATTTTTCCGTCAGGCAATATAGTGAGCGAATTAAATACATCAGATCCGCTTCCGCCTGAAAGATGCTGCTGTAAAAACATACCTTCTTTATCTACAGATAAAATCCAGGCATCATTATTCATTTCCGGAAGAAAAGGCAATGCGATCTGGTCATTGAATGACTGTGAATAACCGGCGGCGAGATAACCTGCAGGTGTAGCTACCAGTTTTCTGATACCATCCATATGTGCACCACCATAATTACTTACCCACTGTAAGTTTCCGTCGGCATCCAGTTTAACTAAAACGCCATCAGCTTCGCCGTTATTGGCAGTAAAATCGCCATCAGTTGAAGCAGATGTACCACCGATGAGAAATCCGCCATCAGATGTACCAATAAGCGCAAAACCTGAATCTGCAGATGATCCTCCGAAGGAATGTGCATACAGAATTTCGCGATGCGAATTCATTCTGACGAACCAGATATCGGATGTCGTTTTCGCACCATGATGATCATTGGCGATATCGAGATCCTGAGAAAAAGATGTGCCCACCATAGCGAATCCGCCATCGGGTGTAACAATAATTTCTGATGCCATGTCGGCAACAGATCCTCCGAACGAATGCTCAGACTCAAGTCCGGGAAGTTGTGCATGTAATCCTGCTGTGAGGATGGTTGCAAAAAATAAACTGCTAATGTTTTTCATAAAATAGTTTTTTATGGGTGATTAAAAAATTAATAAGCCAAAAGTATTTCGGCCTTGCAGCAGACACAATCGTTAGAAATGGTGAAATTGAAAAAGCACTCACCTAAATTAGTGAGCACATATAGGAAGGCACCAGAATGCGGATGTTGGTACCTTTTCCGGCACCGGAGCGCACAGTAAATTCAGATTTAATTTCGTGCGCACGTTTTCGCATATTGCGTATACCGTTGCCATTATAGGCGGAAGCGATCTCTACATCAAATCCGATTCCATCATCCTGAATTTCCATATAAATTCCGGCCGGTACTTTGCCGATAGAAACAGTCACTTTTTTACACTCGGCATATTTTGATGCATTGTAGATGGATTCTTTGAAAATCAGAAAAAGATTTTTCCGGACAACCACCTGAATTTTCATTTCCGGGAGAATATGTTCATCGGTGATCAGCTCAAATTCAATGTTCTTTGCTTTCAGCAGCCCTGCGGCAAAATTGCGCATCCGGACAAGCAGTTTCTCGAAATTATCATTCACAGGATTAATGGCCCAGACAATATCACTCATTTTTTCAACAGCTTCATAAGACACCTCTTCGATTTTAACGAGAATATCATCAAGGTCCTGATCGGGCTGCCGGTGCTGCATGCGCGCGAGCTGACTGAAATAGGAAATACTTCCCAAAGTGGAACCGATATCATCATGAAGATCACCGCTGATCCGGATCCGGTCGTTCTTCAGTTTTTGTTCAAATTCGAGTTTGCGCTTAAGCTGCCGTCTGCTGATGAACAGAAACCCGGCAATGAAAAGCAAAATTGCAATGCCGGTAATACTGATGTTAATGATCCGCATTCTGATAGTCTTCTGGCGTTCCTCAATCAGTGCCTGTTCGGTTTTGGCAGTTTCATATTTGGTCTGGAGTTCACTGACCGTCTTGTCGCGGGTCACGTCAAATACAGAATCATTGATCGAAATAGATCGCTGCAGTGCGTCAATTGCTTCATTGTTCCTGCCAAGTTTCGCATATACCAGACCCAGATATTTAAAATTATCGCTTTGCAATTTCAGTTCTCCGATCTGGTCTGCAATTGAATTGCTTTCCAGAAAATTTTTCAATGCCGCTTCATAGTTACCGGCGGTATATTGTAAAATTCCAAGATTGCTGAGCGGTGTTGCTAACTGAGGATCGGAATTTTTCCTCCAGATTTCAATCGCCTGATTAAAATAATAAATCGCAGAATCAGGTTTTTCCAGATCCATATATACCTGGCCAGCATTATTTGATGCACTTGCCAGCCTGTCTGTTCCCGCATAAGACTTATTATTTAAAATCTTCCTGATATAAAAAATTGCCGAATCGGTCGGACCGAGATGCGTATAAACCGATCCCAGGTTTACGTATGCCCGGTCAATGGAATTTGTATCCCCGAGTAAAGTAGCATAATACAGATTCTTAAGCTGATATTCCCTGGCCTTTTCGTAATTCTCATTTCTGATGTAAACAATTCCCAGATTATTCAGGTATTTAACGAGGTCGGGTATTGCATTTACCCTTTCTGCCAGTTCAATGGATTTCAGATGATAGTATGCAGCTGAGTCATACGCATCCATATTTTTATAAATGATCCCGATATTTGAATAAACTCTGCTGACAAGAAGATCATCACCCAGTTTTTTCCGATAATAAAGGCTTTTTCGGTAATTCTCCAAAGCAGCATCAACATTATTATTCTCCTTTTCGATCTTTCCGAGACGCATATACGCATCTCCGAGCCCCATGAGATATTTTATTTTTTCAGAGCGGTTAAGGGCCTGCAATGCGAGAAGCCGGGCAGAATCGGGATCGGATGTGATCAGGATATCGCTTTGTCTGTTCAGCGAGTTGATGTACGCCGTATCACTTTTATATTTCTCCGATTGTGCAGTTAATACCGAAACAGGCAGAAACAGGATCAAAAAGATCAATATCCACTTTCTCCTGCCTTCAGCATTGAGCACACACATCAATTACATTTTTTGAAAATCAATATATTAAGCCGTCTGAAGAATCTGCATCCTCTTCAGTGGTAGTACCTTTACCTTTTGGCCTTCTGGTCATATCCGGCATTACTTCGTCAATATAAACTTCAATAAATTCAAATCGTGGATCATAACCGATTGAAGAGTCTAATATAATTTCATCTTCAATAGTACTGCTTCCGGCACCGGTTGTAACCAAGGTATACCGCACGGCGAAAGTATGCGTACTTGGGCTTAAAGAATACAATTTAGTCGGAGTCGTACTCGGAGTCGGACCAGATGAAATTAACTCAAAAGTATAGGGTGCACCAGCCTGCGCCTTAACAAATAACCTGGAAATGCCGGCACTGTCAAACTGGAGGAAACAATAAGGTTTATTGTCAATCATAATTAATTTATTTAAAACAATTTTTAGTTGGAATTACAGTAATACTACCTTTCAGGATCCTGTCGGGAGGTGCACTAAGAACATCAAACAAACGAACCCGGATTTTTTTATGTATGGCGGCTACATAATCAATCCCCCATGGCCCTGTAAGAATTACATCGCCCAGTTTGATATCTAACTCTTTTAATGCGGTTCCTGACGGATCAGAGGATATTTTAAAATCAAGTGAAAGGATAAAATTTACGGCATCATAGTCTGTTGTGTAGGCGGGTTCATATTTGTATCCGGCATCCGTAATACAAAATAGTTTTATTACTCCCGGAAGTCCGGCAGTATCAACCCATGCAAATAATTTATTGTTTGGAATTGGCATATAAAAGAGTTTAGGGTGTAGGTGAATCTATGGATTTAAAAGCATTGGCCATTAAATATTTAGTGGTTGATGGACCGGCAGCTCCGGTCAAAGGCACCTGGTTCCTGAATCGTGTACCATGAAAATGCAGTATCTTTTTAAGTCGGTTTACACTTAGAGTACCATATTTACAACGAATGAGTGCAAGAATTCCCGAAACAACCGCAGCCGACTGGCTACTTGAAATTAACTGATTATAATTGTCAGAAAATCCGGTGGACGTTGTCTCAACACCCTGTATGAAAATAAAAAACGGAATATTGAAATTCAAAACCTCCTGTGCAGGAATTCTCTGCGCATTATTAACAATCCTGTAACTTCTCCCGGCGGGTCTTGCAGCTCCTGCGGCAAATACATATTCACAATAAGCCGGATATCCCAGGCCATAAGATTCAAAAAATCCAAAACAATTACCACCTGATACTACAACAGCAACATTATTTTCGTGAAGTTCACGCAGCAACTGGTATAATTCATGGAATCGTATCATATTAGAATCCGGGCAGTTATCATATAAATTAAACGAGAGGTTTACAATACTGATAGGCATCTTCGGTTTATTCTCATTAAATCGTTTCACAACCTTAAGTGCTTCGATAATATGCCAGACCGGACAAATACATTTACCCTCGTCCGTAATTTTGATAGAAATCAGCTTTGCTTCGGGAGCTATGCCTCCGACAATTTTACCTGCAATCCGATCGCCGGCAATAATACCTGCCATATGCGTTCCGTGTCCGTAAACATCATATAGGTCTGCCTTCGGGTCACTGGAATTATTTTCTCCCAAATAGTTATACCAGGCAACCACCTTTCCCTTCAGGTCTTTATGCAAATCTGCTTCCTGAGAAATACCGGTATCTATAACTGCAATCAGTTGTCCCTTTCCTAAAACTTTGAGCTTGTCTAAACCAAGTAATTCCGGTAAACTTTTACCGGCAGGCAGATTACTCAATTTAATATCATTAATGGGTTTGGGTAAGGGCACTACCGCCTGTAGGGTGTGGCGAAAATTGTCCAGATTAGGATCGTTCGGGTTAAGATTGACTTTTTTTGCTGGCATGGCTGAAAAATTAAATCAGAATTTAATTAATTGAATTTTATAAAAGGGGGACAAATCAAATATGGGTCTTCAAAATAAATAATCCATCTGCCGCCGATCATTTGCTTCGCAACACCTTCGACACTGCCTCACTCATCGAATTCACGTGCAACTTCTTATAAATGTTTTTAATATGGGAATTAACCGTTGAATAACTGATGAATAATTTATCTGCAATGATCTTATAGGAATCGCCGTTCACCAGATACCGCAGCACATCCTTTTCTCTTTCACTCAGATCATAATCGTCCTCTTCCTTCTTTGGCGCATTCCGTTCCTGGAAAATGGTAAGTACTTTTCTTGCTATCGAAGGGGTCATCGGACTTCCGCCGCGATGTACTTCTTCCACAGATTCAAGAATAGTAACGAGTGATTTCGCTTTTAGCAGATAGCCGTTTGCTCCGGCACAGATCGCATTAAAGATCTTGTCATCGTCATCGAATATCGTCATCATCAGGATCTGAATATCCTTATTGGTGGTCCTGATCTTTTTAACGGCTTCGATCCCGCTCATACCGGGCATATCAATATCCATGAGGATCACATCCGGCAGCGTTGCCTCAATGGCGATCTCTAAATTGGAGCAATCCGGAAAGGCTCCCCCGAGGGAGAATCCTTTGGTTTTGGAAAACAACATGCTCAGAGAATCCCGCAGCTTGTCATTGTCATCGAAGATGGTAACGCGTATGTCATT
>CAYTFT010000066.1:0-9229 GCA_964437155.1 uncultured Chitinophagales bacterium
TGATTGTGCATACGGGCGCGCACTTCTGATTCCGTCACATTATCCCGTTGCATAACGCGTTCTATTCTGATCTTTTTAGGAGCAGCAATACAGATAATTTTATGCAGGGATGTATAAGTGCCGGTTTCAAAAAGCAAAGCAGCTTCTTTTAAAACATAATCATATTCGTGGTGCCGGCGCATCCATTTTGCTGCATCAGCAATAACAGCGGGATGTATAATTGCATTATATTCTGCAAGTATTTCCGGAAAATTGAAAACCACTGTTGCGACGCGTTTTTTATCGATCCTGTTGTGCACATCATATACATCGTCGCCAAGCAGTTTTTTTATTTTCGCGATCAGAGATGAATCTGTTTGTATGAGTTCGATCGCCCGGGAATCAGCATAATACACAGGTACACCCAGCACTTCGAATATTTTACATACAGTTGATTTCCCGCTGCCGATCCCGCCGGTGATACCTACTTTCAGCATTATTCCCGATTTAAATTTATTAACGCAGGTTCGATTTTAATATTTTGCACACCGGGTGGTGAATCAATGCAAATTACATGTAATGCATTTGCTGCGGAGTCGTGTTGAAACGAAAACATAAAATCCTCAGGGCCAAACGGAATTCCATGCGTTGCATATGCATCGTAGGTAACCTGCAGCATCACCATTCTGCGACTGGTGGTTGGCGGCCGGACAGGAATGTTAAATGCAAAATGATGCATGAAGGAAGTAGCTCCGGCATATGCAACAGCAACCGCTGATAATTCAATGTTTTTGTCTGCAACATTTTTCAGCGGAACGATACCTGCGATAACAGTATCCGGTTTAGTGATATTGATTCGTTCTGTCGGCCAGTTTATCATGGCATCGATCACTGACTTTGCACCTGTAATATAAATGCTGTCGGGTTGCAACCGGATAGAATCTATGGATTGAGAACCCGGCAACGGCAAATGCAGATCCAGCAGTACCGGAACCTTTTTAGTTACTTTTTCATCGAGCCGGAGATGTAATGTGTCGGGATGAATATGCAATACATGATACGTGGAAGGTAATTCTGCATTGAACAGATCCCTGTTTGCATTTGTAAGCAGATTATTATTTTCCGTATAGGCTACCAGATCGATGGTGATCGCACGGAACAGAAATAATTCCTTCAGCAGATCCCAACCGCGTGCCTCTACACTGATCTCCGCTTTTTCGGGCAACTTCAGCGTATTGATCTTATTATCTGCAATGGCATAATGCAGATGCACATCAATTACATCGGTATGGCTGGCAGATAAGGTGTTGAAAATCCAGAAAATAATCGCCATCCCCAGGCAGGTGATAAATTGAATTGCCTTCCTGCCGGGTTTAATTTGTATTCTCTCCTGATGGATTCCACCTGTTGCCAACGGATCACTTGTCGGTGGAAGGAGTCTGATTCTTGCGTGCGAGCATGGCGCGTGTGAAATCGAGAGAGATCACCGATTTCTCAATGCGCACTTTGGTATTTGTATCGATCTCAATCAGATAAGTATCTTCATCCACCTTCAAAATTTTTCCGTGCACACCGCCGATGGTTACAATTTTATCGCCCACTTTAATATCGCTGAGAAAATTCTTCTGCTCTTTTGCCTTTTTTGACTGTGGCCTGATCATGAAAAAATACAGGATCAGAAAAAAGAGAACAAAAAATGCAATGCTCATCCAGCTGGATGAACCGGATGCATCGCTGCCGGAGGCAGGAGCCATTAATAACAGATTTTTTATCATTGAATGTTTATTTAAAATTTATTTGTTTTCTTCCGGAACGATGACTGCACCTTTTATGGTGATGCGCGTTTCGCTCGGTAATGTATTTGCGGTTACGGTTACACTTTTATTGAAAGGGCCGCTTTTGTTTTTACTGTTGAACTGCACTTTTATCACATTGGATGCACCGGGTGCGATCGGCTCTCGCGGCCATTCGGGAACGGTGCAGCCACAGGAACCCCTGGCACCGGTAATTACCAATGCATGTTCGCCGGTATTCGTGAATTTAAATTCTGTATGCACGATCTCTCCCTGTTGAATTTCACCGAAATCAAAAACATCTTTTTCGAACGTGATCGCAGTCTGATTTTCTACCACATCGGTGGTCATCAATTCTTCATCGCCGGAAGCGTCGGTATCGGGTGATTTTTCCTTACATGAAACGAAGCCGGCAGTTACGCTTATCAGGAGGAGTGCTGTGTAAAATTTGAATTTCGTTTGCATACGACAAAGTTAAATGTTATTCGATTAAACCCCGGCCGGTTTTAACGATCCGTCCTTCGGAACGCAGTTCATTCATCAGTTTATCCAGAATGCCATTGATGAACTCGCGGCTCCGCGGGGTGCTGTATAATTTTGAAATGTCCAGATACTCGTTGATCGTTACCTTGATGGGAACCGTCGGGATATACAGAAATTCGGTGATCGCCATTTTCATCAGGATCTTGTCAATAAGGGAAACACGGTCCAGTTCCCAGTTCTGGAGTTTTAGCCTGATCATCTCATCATACACACCGTTTTCCCCGATCGTTTTTACCACCAGCGCCTCTGAAAATTCCGCTTCTTCGGCACTGATATGCAGATCGAATAATGTTTTTTCGTTGTACGGTGTAATAGAAGGCGTCGTAAAAAAATCATCCATTAAACCTTTCACAATAAATTCATCATCCGCCCAGGTGCCAACCACATTTTCCATGTGCTCGTCAAAATATTCATTCTTCAGAAGAAAATGATCGAATATTTCCCGCAGGATCCGCCTGTCATCCGTTTCAGTTGTTTCCGCCTGAACATATTTAATATAAGCCGGAAATTCCTTGAGCTGTGTGTAAATCAGTTTTACAAATTCTTCGTCGACCAGTTCGGTGAGTTTCTCCCTTTTTAATTTCGCCTGAAAATAAAGATTCTTCAATAATCCTGTGATCACGGTATTATGGAAGAATTTAACCGGAAAATGGAGATCTTCTTCGGTAGGAAGATATTTATTCCTTTTAATATGTGCTTCGAGATCGACCTGCTGCGCAAGTTCGGTGAGAAAATGCAGGCAATAGAGATATGCCAGATAAGAATTGTTGATGCTGGACTGTAATTGCCGTACAGCGGCCTTTTCGTCCATGCTCTCGTTGCTGGCGACAATATACAACGTCTGCATAGCTTTAATGCGTAATCCTCTTCTGCTCAGCATGATCGAAAGAACGGTTAAAATTGGTTTTTAAAACAGGGTAACAATTAATTAGGTAAATAAATTATTTTGGAATTTGAACAGGTTTAATTTCTATTAATTTTATAATCTGCTGTTGATGGATGCCACCGCAGCAATTCTTTCTTCTGCAATTTTATTCGCAGCTTCCTGTGTGGTGATATCATTCTTCTTCGCAATGTCAAATATTTCCAGCGCGCGTGTATAAATGATTTCTGTTTTTTGCAATGCACGTTCCCTGTTATATCCTTCCAGTTCCGAATAGCAGTTAATTAATCCGCCGGCATTGATCAGATAATCGGGTGCATATACAATTCCTCTGCTGATCAGTTCACGTCCGTGTTTTTTCTCGTCCTTAAGCTGATTGTTTGCAGCGCCTGCAATCACACTGCATTTGAATTTATGCATAGTCTCATCATTGATCACAGCGCCTAATGCACACGGCGCATAAATATCCATATCGGTTTCGGCAACAGCATCTTTATGGATCACTGTAACTTTGTATTTATCCGTAACTTTTTTAATTCTTTCTTCACTCAGATCACTAATCATCACAATTGCTTCTTCCTGCATCAAATGTTCTACAAGATGAAATCCCACATTGCCAACACCCTGCACGAGTACTTTTTTCCCCTTGAGTGCATCGGTTCCGGATGCATGTTTTACGGCTGCTTTCATGCCGAGAAAAACACCATATGCAGTTACCGGCGACGGGTCACCGCCACCACCTAATTGTTCCGGTTTTCCGGCAACATGATCGGTTTCCATATTGATGAATTCCATATCTCCTGTAGAAGTGCCCACATCTTCTGCCGTGATATATTTTCCGCCGAGTGAATTAACGAATTTCCCGTATCTCCTGAATAAAGGTTCACGATGTGTAAGCGCTTTTGAGTCGCCGATAATAACTGCTTTTCCGCCGCCCAGATTTAATCCGCTGATGGCCGCTTTATATGTCATACCGCGGGATAATCGTAAAACATCTATGATCGCATCGTCTTCATGTGCATAATTCCAGAAGCGGGTGCCTCCGAGCGCAGGGCCGAGTGTAGTGTTGTGAATTGCAACGATCGCCCTTAATCCACTGATTTTATCGGTGCAGAATACCAGTTGCTCGTGTTCCATTTCCATCATCGTGGTGAAAATCTCACCATTGGCAAGCTGCAGAGAAGTATTTGACATAAATGAACGTTGTTGTTTAGGGCGCAAAGATAGAAGAAGTTGCTGTCCCGTAAAACTTTTGATTGGTTTTATAATTTTACATGTTCATGCGGCAACTCCGTTCTCTCGATAAATATTTTCTGCAATATAAATGGCTGTTCCTTACCGGGACATTGCTTGTCGCACTTTCAAATGTATTTCAGGTTTTTGCACCGCACTACATCGGAGATATGATAGATCTGGTGCGGGATGCAGATAAAAAAATGCCGGAAGGGGAAGAGAAAGACACCCTTTTCCGCGGTCTGCTTTATTTCGCTGCATTATTCGTCGGATTCACCTTACTGCGTGGAATATGCATGTTTTTTATGCGCCAGACGATCATCGTCATGAGCCGCCATATTGAATACGATCAGAAGAACGCACTCTTTGCACAGTATGAAAGATTAACCCCCGCTTTTTTTAAGAAAAACAATACGGGCGACCTTATGAGCCGGGTGGCGGAAGACGTGGGGCGCGTAAGGCAATATGTGGGACCCGCGGTGATGTATTTTCTCAACCTTGTTTTCAACTTTATTCTTGTGATCTGGATGATGCTGCATATTTCACCTACACTCACTCTCTATGTTTTGTTGCCTTTACCGGTATTATCTTTTTCAATTTACTACGTAAACAGCATCATCAACCGCAGAAGTGAAATGATCCAGACACAGTTGTCGGCACTTACCAGCATCGCACAGGAATCATTTTCCGGAATTCGAGTCATCCAGGCGTACGCACAGGAAACGCAAACGGTTGAATATTTTGATGAAGAATGTGAAAAATATAAACAGTATTCCCTCGGACTTGCCCGTGTGGATGCGATGTTTCAGCCACTGATGGTCTTGCTAATCGGCATGAGCGTTTTGCTCACCATTTTTGTGGGAGGATGGCAGGTGATCGAAGGCAACGTAACACCCGGCGACCTTGCGGAATTTCTGTTCTATGTGAATATGCTCACCTGGCCGGTCACCTCCCTCGGATGGGTGGTGTCCATCATTCAGCGGGCCGGCGCATCGCAAAAACGCATCGATGCTTTTTTGGAAATAGAACCGGATATTGCCTCCTCCGGTAAACCCGTCGCGCATGTGCGGGGTGCGATCAATTTTGAAAATGTTTCGTTCACCTATCCCGATACCGGCGTGGAAGCACTCCGCAAGGTTTCCTTTTCCGTGCGGCAGGGCGAGAAAGTAGCGATCATCGGGCGTACCGGCTCCGGAAAAACGACGATCGCCGATCTCCTGATGCGACTATACGATGCTGGATCCGGCTCGGTGAAAATTGACGGTAAACCGGTCTCCGCCTACAATCTGAATGACCTGCGTGCCGGCATTGCATACGTTCCGCAGGATGTATTTCTCTTTTCAGATACAATTAAAGAAAACATTGCATTCGGTCAGCAGAACATTGACGAAGAAAAGGTGCGGCAATATGCAAAATTTGCCTCCGTGGATGGCGAAATAGAATCCTTCCGCGATGGATATGATACCGTTGTGGGTGAAAGGGGAGTGACACTGAGCGGGGGACAAAAACAACGGATCACTATTGCGCGCGCTTTTCTGAAGGATGCACCCATCATTATTCTCGACGATTGCCTCAGTGCAGTGGATGCACATACGGAGAAAATGATCATGGGCAATATGCGCGACTATCTGCAAAACCGCACGGCTATCATTATCACACACCGCATCTTTTCGTTGCTTGAATTTGATAAGATCATTGTACTGGATGATCATGCTATTGCAGAAACCGGCACACATAAGGAATTACTCGCCCTGAAAGGGATCTATTATCACCTGTACGAGTCACAACAGTTGGAAGAAGTTGAGTCGGATAAATAATATTTTTAATCATTAACTTAGATTTTTAAAATCTTTTTATATTTCGGACAAATTCATCCAAAAAAACCAGAACCTAACAAAACAGACTACCGTGGAGAACGATAACAGACAGAGGAATGACAGTGTATTTTCAAGGAAAATAAGAGCTGGCAGGCGCAGAACTTACTTCTTTGACGTGAGAACGACAAGGGGTAACGATTATTATCTCACCATTACCGAAAGTAAAAAGCGATTTGACGGCAACGGGTACGAACGGCATAAACTGTTCATCTACAAGGAGGATTTTAATAAATTTATCGAAGAACTCACGCATGCAGTTGATCATATAAAAGGCCTTATGCCCGATTTTGACTTTGATGCATTCAACCATAAGTATGACGAAAACGGGGGAGGATATGAGGAACACCACGGAGGCCACGAAGAGCATGAAGCGGCGCACCATGAAGAGAACGACGATCATCACGAAGAACCGCATGCAGAAGAAAAAAATGATAATGCTTCCGGAGAAGACACTGGAAATGACACGCATTTTTCAGAGGATGATCTGAAATTGTAATTACACAGCAGGATATTTATCAGGAGGCCCGGTGCCTCCTTTTTTTATGCCTTTTTTTCTGAAATCGTATGATAAATGTCCTTGTCGGTTCCTGTAAATCAGTATATTCTTGTATCGGCAAAGGAAGTGGTTTATGCAATTGAAAAGGATACTTACCTCCTGTATTTTAATGTTCCTCATTTTTCGGGTCGTTATGGCGCAAAACATTGTCCCGAATAATGGCTTTGAAACATTTTCCTCCCTTCCAAATGGATACGGGCAATGGTATAAGGTAAATAACTGGAATAATGTAAATATGAATCCGACCTTCACCTGGCCATATGCAAGTCCCGATTTTCTGCATATGACCGGATCGGGAGGAGCAGATCTGCCGGTGAGTACTTTTGGCGTTGTAACACCTTATTCCGGAAATGTTGTGATGGGATTCGTAACCTGGCTGGGCACAACCCCCGAATTTCGCGAATATTTGTCTGTACAATTTACTTCACCCATGGTGCCGGGTACTACCTATACCATCGGTATGTGGATCACCAATGGATCCTCCGGTTGGTATTGCGGGTATAGCAGTAATCGTCTCGGACTCAGGTTTTCCATGTCGCCGCTTACACAGATTGATCACGAACCCGTTGGTGGCACTCCACAGTGTGAATATGCCGCTGAGGTCTGGAGCACAGGATGGCAATATATCACCTTCACGTATGTGCCTGATCAGCCCTATAATTATGTTACCATCGGTAATTTTTATACGGATGCTGCAACAGCACATACTTACCATGCAGCAGCCATGAGTGCGGGTGCATATTATTTTATTGACGAAGTGGTAGTAATGCCTGCGGCGATTTTGCCTATTACACTTGCCGATTTTTTTGCTGAGGAAAGGAACGGGGATGTTGACCTTTCGTGGTTCACACAAAGTGAAGATGCAATTGTATCCTTTGAGGTGGAACGCAGTCCCGACGGTATCACTTTTACACCGATAGGCAATGTGGATGCAGATGGAGGTCCCGATATGTCATCAGCCTATGCATTTACAGATACAGCTCCCGAAGACGGGATCAATTATTACCGGCTGAAAATGGAAAGTGATACCGGTATCATCGGATATTCAAATATTGAATCTGTTGTGCTGGATAAAAGTGCAGAAGTCCAGTTAACCGCTTGGCCAAATCCATGCAGGGATGTGTTACATGTTGATGTTCCCGGCAATGGTATAGTAAGGATTTTTGATCTTGCCGGTCATCTCGTTTATGCAGAAGAATTGCAGGGCGGAACACAGGATATACCTGTCAGCAACTGGCTGAAAGGCCTGTATTTATTGAAATTTGAGGGCAGCGATAAAGAAGAAGTCATCAAATTGGTTATTGACTGAAGCCGATAATCGCCTCGCATTCTCCTGCCATTCCACCCGCGTGGAAAAAATGTGCTCAGTCATGTCACATATTTATGTAATTAACTTATATCTTTATAAGACAGGAGAAAATTAATCATTCGAACTGTACATGAAGCCCAACTCCTTAAGGGATATTTCTTTAAAAAATTGCCTGCGGTCCTTGCTGATCGGAGTAATTTGTGCGGCTTCTGTTTCCATACATGCGCAGGTAAACATTTTGACCCAGGGTTTTGAGGGGGCTACCTATCCGCCCACAGGCTGGACCAATGCAAAAATATCGGGACCCTCATTGCCGGGTGTTTGGACGCGCGTAACGGCGGGCACTTTTCCGGTGCAGGCTCCACATTCGGGCACATACGAGATCCGTTATAATTCACATAATTATCTTGCTACTACCAACGGGTTCATCCGGACACAGGTGCTGGATTTCAGCACTGCCGGCGTTTATTCCTATGGCTTTTGGATGTATCGCGATAACTGGACCGGCGACGATAAGGTGGATGTGTATGTGAGTACTTCGGCTACCTGGGGAACGGGCACATGGATGGGAACGATCAACCGGGATATTAATCAGACACCCTATGAGCCTTCCAATGGCTGGTATCATTATTATTTCACGGTCCCTTCCGGATTTACCGGTGTTACCAATTACATATTTTTAAAAGCAACCTCAGCTTACGGAAATGATATTTATGTGGACGATATTACAGTGGACAGGCTTCCTGCCGTGGTACCCAATTGCATTGGTTCGTTCACGCCTGCAAGCGGCACGACAGGGTATTGTCTGAATGCAACCATGGCATGGTCTAGCGTTACCGCTGCATCGGGATATAAAATAACGCTGGGGTCAAATTCCCCGTTGTATAATAACGTGGCTTCTGCTCTCGATATCGGCCCTTCACTAAGCTATACTGCAGTGCTTTCCCCATCCACCACCTATGGATGGAAAGTGACTCCTTATAATCCTTTTGGTGATGCGTTGGGTTGCTCATTCAACACCTTTACAACCGGTACTAATCTTTGTTATTGTGTGCC
>CAYTFT010000067.1:0-9176 GCA_964437155.1 uncultured Chitinophagales bacterium
GCTGGCTGCCTGCGTGAATTCTACGGAAGTTTTTGTGGATATCCAGGATCCCACCGCCGATGCGGGTCCCGACCAGACGATCTACTTTGGTGAAACCGCAGATCTCAATGCCACGGGTGGTGTTGAATACAGCTGGTCACCCGTAACCGGACTCGATGATCCGAATGTTGCCGACCCGGGCGCAACACCTGATGTGACTACAACCTATACCGTTACTGTTACTACGGAGATCGGATGTGTATTCACCGATGAAATGACGGTTTTTGTGAGTTCAGATGCTGTTCTCGGTGTGCCGAATGCTTTTTCACCCAACGGCGACGGCACCAACGACGGATTTGTGATCAATGTGCGCGGCCAGCTTTCCACGTATCACCTTGAAGTCTTTAACAGATGGGGTCAGAGCCTGTTCGCAACAGATGACCCGACTTTTGCATGGCAGGGAAAGTTTGAAAACGAGGACCAGCCGATGGGCACCTATGTTTATTATGTAACCTATGCCGATATGGACGGCGATGCCTTCAGTCAGCAGGGTAATTTCATATTGGTGCGATAAGCAAAGCATTGAAATAAACAGATTATTCAACATATTAAATACAAAAGGGAAGGTCAGAATAAAATTCATTTATTATTTTTAAGCGCCGCTGCAAGCAGGATAAATATTATGTTATTTTAGCGGGCAGGAAACAAGGGCGCTTTGACCGAAGGAAAAAAGCTAATTGAAAACAACTGAATAACTATTACTTTATTACGATAAAAAATAACCAATGAAGAAGATTTACAAAATCACATGTTTGGCAGCTTTCATGGCTGTAGGTGTGCTTCAGGCGCAGGACATTCACTTCTCGCAGTATAATGCTGCTCCGCTTGCCCTGAACCCTGCACTCACGGGAGTAGGTGCCTGCGACTGGAGAGCAGGAATTTCGTACCGGAACCAGTGGAATAGTGTTACAACTCCTTATGTAACCATCGAGGCTTTCGGTGACTTACCGATCGTTAAAACAATTGGTAGCGCAAGTAAATTGTGTGGCGGTTTACTGATATATGATGATAAGTCAGGTGACGGTAATCTTACCAACTTATCCATCATGGGTTCTGCCTCCTTTGTGGCAGGATTAGGCGGCCGCAAGGACCATAACCTTTCCATCGGATTACAGGGTGGATTCATGCAGAAGTCACTTGATTTCAACGCCCTGAAATGGCCGAATCAATGGGACGGTGATGAATTCAGCAATACCTATAATTCCAATCCGGAACCCAACTGGGCGGGCGATAATGTTGGCGCATTCAACCTCGCCGGCGGTCTCGCATACCATAATGTGGTTTCCAAAAGCTTTAACATCACCGGCGGATTTGCCGCTTTCAATATTATTCAACCGGAAGAGGATTTCATTGACAACCCGACCGGAACTGCTGCGAATAAACTCAGCATGCGCATGGTTGGTCATCTGAAAGCTGGATTCACCTTTAATGATAAAATTGGTGTGATACCTTCCGTTCTGTATCAGACACAATCAGGTGCAAAAGAAATTGTTGTGGGTTCAGATTTTGGTTATTTCCTGAACAGCTCCAGCTTCCCTGCAACATTTTTCCTTTCAACCCATTACCGCCTCGACGATGCTATGATCGCAGGTGTCGGTATGGATTATAAGAACTTTAAATTCGGCGCTACCTACGATATTAATACCTCATCTTTAAAAGATGCCAGCGGCGGAAAAGGCGGTTTCGAATTATCACTCGTTTACACAGGTTGTATTTTACCTGTTATTCCTAAAAATTATGTAATGCCTTGTCCGCGCTATTAATGGTGCGATCCTAACCTAATTTTCAATCGATAAAGAAAACAGTATGAAAAAAATATTCGCAATACTTACAGTGATCGTTTTCTGCGGAACATTAAAAGCACAGGTAACTGACGATGAACTGAATAAAATGAATTATACGCGCAAGATCATGTATGGTGATGCCCTGATGTCTGCCGGAAGTTATTATAACGCACAGGATGTTTACAAACTGGCGTATGATGATGACGCATCACAGGAAGCTGCATACAAACTTGCCCGTGCATATTATCTCGCACGTAATTATAAAGATGCGGAAAAATGGTACAAGACCGCCGTGGATGCCGGTAAAACAAAAGACAGCTATCCCGATGCCGGTTTTTATTATGCCATGAGTTTGAAATACAACGGAAAATATGCTGAGGCAAAAGAAGGATTTAAAGCCGTTACGAAAAACAGCAAATTAAAAGGTGCCAGCGCAACTGCAATAAAACGCCAGGCAAAAAATGAGGATAAAGGCTGTGACCTCGCGATAGAACTTGCCAAAATACCAGCCAACGTAAATGTGGAACATCTCGGCAGCAACGTAAATAATAATTACACGGATTTTTCTCCTAAATACAATCCGGATAATAACCTCACTTATGCATCACTCGTTTCTGAAAATGTGATCGACATGGGTGCACAGAAAAAAACGGAATTACGTGCACGCATTTTCACTTCCAGCGCCGATGGTGATTCATGGGCAAAAGCTACTGAACTGAAAGTTCCATTTAACAAAGGAGATGCACATACCGGAAACGGCGCATATGCACCTGATGGAAAGCGTTTTTATTATACTGAATGTAAACCGAACGATTCACTGCAGATGATCTGTAAGATCTATGTGAGCGAATATGAAAGCGGCGCATGGCAGAATTCAAAAGAAGTTACACAGGTAAATCATCCTGATGCTACTGCAACACATCCTGCTGTTGCTACTTATAAAGGCAAGGAATGGTTATACTTCTCTTCTAATCGCCCCGGTGGCCGCGGTGGCATGGATATCTGGTATTGCGAGATCCAGAATAAAGGAAAAAATTATACTACACCGATGAACGCCGGTACTAAGATCAATACTACAGGCGATGAGATCACTCCGTTTTATGATGATGAAACCGGTACGATGTATTTCAGCTCAAACGGTCAGATCAATATCGGTGGATTTGATATCTACAAATCAAAAGGCGGACAAAAAACATTTGAAGCTCCGCAGAATTTAGGACTTCCTTTCAATAGTTCCGTAGATGATTTTTATTATTCACAGGATAAAGCCGGTAAAAAAGGTTTCTTCGTTTCTAACCGAAAAGGTGGTTTCTCTGTAAAAAGCGAAACCTGTTGCGATGATATTTATGCATTTAAATATCCGCCGGAATTTGTGATCATGGCACGTGCAATTGATGAGACAACAAATCTTCCGATTAACGGTGCTTCTATCGACCTTTTACAATCCGGCGCAAAAAGAGACTCTTCCGTTACAAAGACAACAGCGCAGTACGAAGACTTTTTTGTCGGAACAGCACAGGATAAATTTGAGCTCGTAGGTCATAAAGAAAAATATGAGAACGGTAAAGCAACAACTTCAACCGTTGGTATCAAAAACAGCGATACATTATATGTTGACATCCTGATGAAACCGATCATCGAACTTAAACCTATCGAGGTAAAAAATATTTATTACACCCTGGGTAAGTGGGATCTTCGCCCGGAATCTTTCAGAGCGCTTGACTCAATCTATAATGTGCTTGCACTCAGCCCGCAGTTAAAAGTTGAGATCGGTTCTCATACAGACAGCCGCGATACGGATGAGAAAAATAAAATTCTTTCCCAGCATCGTGCTGATACGGTTGTGAGTTATCTGATTTCCCGTGGTATTGCTGCCGACCGTCTGGTAGCAAAAGGATACGGCGAAACAACTCCGAAAACTTTATCTGAAGATGTAAAAGTACCCGGTGGTGCAAATGTGCCGAAAGGAACCGTGCTCACCGAGGCTTTCATCAATACCTTCAAAGGAGATGATTATGAATATTTACATCAGCTGAACAGAAGAACAGAATTTACCATCATCGGTATTATTCCGAATGCGATCATTCAATATGATGAAGCAACCATCGAAGCCAATGAGGCAAGAAAGCGGGAAGATGAAGAAAAACGCAATAAAAAATTGCAGGATCTGCAGCAGGTAGATGAAGGAGATGTTCCTGAAACACCTGAGGATAAAGGCACTGACACCGGTACTACCAAAGGAAAAACAACCACCACCACAACAACTACAACTGCTGCACTCGACGCAACGCTTACCAAGAAAGGTAATATGTATGAAGGAAATGCAACAGTGAACGGACAGGAGCAGACAAAATATATCCTGAACCTCAGTCCGAGTATTGTTGTCGCAATGGTAAATAAAGATTATTTCCAGCGCTTATGGGATGCCGGTATTATCACTGAAGCGGATATTAAAAACAGCAAGCCGACAGATCTCGGAAACGGAACAGTTGTTAAAGGAGATATATTCACTATCAAAACATTACAACTGGGTGATATCACACTTTCTAATGTGGAGACAAAACTGAATATGACCAGCACGCAAAATCTGATCGTGGGTGTGAAAGTAGTTGAGAAGGGCGGTTGCGAATTCGATGCTACCAAAGTAAAATATAAATGTAAATAAGAAGCGACCTTAATAATAAAACGGCCTCCGCACCAGCGGGGGCTTTTTTATTTACGGAGTTATATAAGGTAACCGAAAACCGGAGTTAATTCTTTTTAGTGTGCCGGGTGCCGGTGAAAAGAAAAATCCATCCGGTAATAAAGGATAACCCGCCTAACGGAGTTATGGCGCCGAGCCAAGCCATACGTGTTCCCGTGAGGAATTCCGATAAAGAAAGTAAATACAGGCTACCGCAAAAGATACAAATACCTGTCACAAAAAAAATAGCTGCCATTCGTGCAGAACGCGGTTTCAGGGAAGTATACAGGGCTGCCGTAGCCGCCAGCGCGAAAGTATGATAAAACTGATATTTTACCGCGGTATCAAATATTTTCAGATCGGCATCGCTGATGCCGCCCTGGTCGAATAATCCCTGTAATCCATGCGCACCAAAAGCGCCGGTTGCCACAGCCAGGGCACCTGTAACTGCTGCTATTCGAATGATGGTTGTTTGCTGCATTCAGGAAGTTTGATGTGCATACGTGGGTATGCGCGGATGAAGATTCGGTTTAGTTTTGCAAAGGTAATTAACAAAAAATGTCGCGCCGGAAAATCCTCCTATTTACGATCATTGCACTGCTGGCCGCATTTTTCCTGATCTATGTTTTATTCTTCCATAAACCATCGGCAACTGTTCTTAAAGCCATGCCCGATGACGTGCTCTGCTTTTTCGACGTGCAGGATGAAGCTGCCTTTGGAAAACTTACAACGGATAATAAAGCATTTAGTGAACTCGCAACAACCCGGTTTTTTGGCAGCCTGAAATCGGACCTGGAACAATTTTATACGATTTGCAGCTCGCATGTTGATTTATTTGCAGACGTGCAGAATGAGGAGTTCTTATGCGGTGCTTTCAACTCCGGCAATCAGGAAGTAGATTATCTTTTTCTGCTCCAGCTCAACGATGCGAAAAGGCTCAATGTGAAAGACATCCGTCCTGAACTCGATCATGAAAAACCTGCGGTTTCTTCGCATGTTTTTGAAGGCACCGATATTTATGAATTGTATTACCCGAAACATCATATGAAGGTTTCCTTCGCAAAACTTGCGGATATTTTCATCTTCAGCGGATCTTCTGTTTTTGTGGAGAATTCAATTCTGCAGTTAAAGAATGGAAATCCTGTTACCAACCATGCAGGCTTTAAAGAGGTTGCAGCTGAAATGGATAATGATGTGGATTTTAATCTTTATCTGAACATCGAGCAATTAACCGATTATTTTTCCATGTTCACATCAGCGGAAAAATATGATCATGTTATGCGGCTGAAACAATTCGCCTCCTGGATCGGTATTCATCCCACATTTACAGATGAAGGCATTGTTCTCAGCGGATATGCTTCGGCAAAAAGTGATTCTGTTGAATTGAATCTGCAGCAATACCAGGGAGATTTTGCCATCAATATGAATCCTGCAGTTCCGGAAGGAGCCGTCATGCTCTACAGGATCAATGCAGAACATCTTACAAAAAATATCGGCGACCGTATCACGGAAAGCCGCCTCAACAGGGAATATTTTGATCACTGGTCACCCTGGATGGATGAACAATTACTCGTTGGTGTATCGGAGTCGCTCGATAAAAATTTCATGCGGCGTTCATTTATAATTTTCCCGGCAACAGATGTGCAACTGGCGGCAAGCAAGATCAGGTACGGAATTATTTCCGATACAACACAATACCGCGGGCATGCGATAATGCAATTGAACTGCGGCGAGGTGGCCGGAAAAATAGCGGGTATTCAATTCCCGGATTCATGTTTCGGATCCTGGTACGCAAACGGATTGATGCTGGCACAGGAGAAGATACAGATGCAGAATATGATCGATGCCATCGAGAACCACGCCACATTATCGAATGACATTGATTATAATGAATTCAAAAAACAATTATCTGCCTCCTTTAATAATTCACTCTACCTCGACCTTTCCAAATGCGAGCAGATCCTGAAAGGATTTATTTCTGACAAGCATATTGATACACTTGCACAGCATTTCGGATTGCTCCAGCATTTTTCCAGCATGGAAATTCAGTTCAGTGAAAATAAAGGCGTATTCCTTGTCAACGGATTTATTAAATACAGCGCAACACCGCAGCGTAAAAGCGGAATGTTGTGGAAACAGGAAGTGGATTGTCCGGTGGAAAGCGGCCCGTTTACGGTGACTGCCATCAGCGGGAATGAAAAAAATATTATTATTCAGGACACGCTGCATCAGGTATATATGCTATCGCCCAGCGGCGAAGTGATCTGGAAATTACCCTTCCCCGAAAAAATTACAGGCTCCGTATATGAAGTGGATTTTTATGGAAACGAGGGTCAGCAGTTGTTATTTAATACCGCGCACCAGATTCATCTCATCGATATGAGTGGTAATCCGGTAGAGGGATTTCCCATTGAACTCACTGCGATGATCACAAATCCGCTCACGGTATTGATGAACACGAAAAATGATTACCGCATGTTTGTCGCCTGTGAAAATGATAATATTTACGGATTTTATAAGGACGGAAAACCGATCCCCGGCTGGAGTCCGATGCGCGGGGCAGGAACAGTGTTGCAGCGGCTTTTCACCTTTGATAACGGGAAGGATCATTATATCGCTTATCTCAATCAGAAGGGTGTGCAGATCAAACGCGACGACGGCATCAATGCAAGATCAATAGCATATAAAGATTCGGTGGTTGCGACATTGTTCAGGGGCCCGGTAAAATATATTATGGGAGAGGAGGGCGATGTACTGGCAATAGATAATGAACTGAATACTACTGAGATCGACGAGCCCGATGATTTTGTTTCGGGAGGATTTGCAAGAATGGAAAACCGGGATACCGCCTCCATTTTGTGGATGGATGATGTCTATTTCAAAGCGATTGACCTGCGCGAAGAAACACTGTTTACATCAGAACAGGGTTATGCTTCCGGAAAAGTAATCGTGCTGACATTCGGCAATCAGGATTATTTTGGAGTTGTTACCGATGATTACCAGATACGGTTACTCGATGCAACAGGAAAGATCATCGAAGGTTTTCCGGTGAAGGCATCTGCGCATTGTGTGATCGACGACCTCACGATGAGCGGCGATAAAATGCTCATTACTGTTGTGGGCAGCATGGTGATCACTTACCGGATTAAATAATGGGATTACATCCTGCATAAAAGGCTGCACATTTTCTTTACAATACTCCTGTATAAATTTTTCGATTCGGATTATTTTCATCTTTCGTGTTCTTATTTTTGTCGTGAAATACAAATCATGCCACTACAGTCAACAGAATTTCAGTTACCCGGACAAACAGCAGTATATCATGGAAAGGTGCGCGATGTGTATACGATCGGCGACAGGATTCTGGTAATGGTGGCAACCGACCGCATTTCTGCATTTGATGTTGTGTTGCCGCGGGCGATCCCATACAAAGGGCAGGTATTGAATCAGATCGCATCTTATTTTCTGCACGCCACAAAGGATATTGCTCCCAACTGGCTTTTGGGTGTCCCCGATCCGCGTGTTTCCATCGGATTAAAATGCGAACCCGTAAAAGTGGAGATGGTGATTCGCGGATATCTTGCCGGCCATGCATGGCGGGAATATAAATCGGGTAAGCGTATGATCTGTGGTGTGGCTATGCCGGACGGGATGCAGGAAAATGATAAATTTCCCGAACCCATCATCACACCCACCACGAAAGCAGATGCAGGGCATGATGCAGATATTTCCAGAGAAGAGATCCTTGCATCGGATATTGTTTCTGCAGAGTATTATGCGTTAATGGAAGAATATACCCGTGCATTATTTAAACGCGGTTCGGAAATGGCCAATGAACGCGGGTTAATTCTCGTAGACACAAAATATGAATTCGGTATCCATAAAGGAAATCTGCTTTTAATGGATGAGATCCATACGCCGGATTCATCCCGGTATTTTTATCTGGAAGGATATGCAGAGCGCCAGCGTAACAACGAACATCAAAAACAATTATCCAAAGAATTTGTCCGTGAATGGCTCATCGAAAACGGATTTATGGGAAAAGAGGGTCAGTCAGTTCCCCCGATGAGCGATGCATGGGTGGACACGATCTCCGGCAGATATATTGAATTATTCGAGCGCGTTACCGGCAAACAATTTTCAAAATGTGAAGCTGATATCCCCGCAATGGAAAAAAATATTGTAACGGCGTTACAGTCTTTTGGCGGGCATTGAAAAACCAGTGCTTTCCAATTTGCTCATAAAGCATTGTTCATAGCATAATTAATGTTGCACTACAACGGGTTATTACTATTTATTGTCCATTACAGTCAATATCAATAAAATACAATCCCGAAGCCACATGTACGATAGCTAAAATGATTTTATCTGCATTATTCGCCTGTTGTTGATTTTCACAAGCTGTCCCAACCTATAAATCATTTTAGCGGATAAATTTGATAATTGATCCAGGATATCAATTATTATTTCACTATTAGCAGGGTTCGGATATTTATGAAATTGTAGGTTATTATTTGTTTAAAAAATAATAACTCCAAAACGTAGATATTAGGTTAAAGGATGTATTTAATTAATGTGGGTTACCAGACATAAACCACAGCGTTTGAAAACACGCATAATCTGTTGGTTTAAAGAAGTTTCTATCATCTGCAGTGTGACCCGGATTGGAT
>CAYTFT010000068.1:0-9119 GCA_964437155.1 uncultured Chitinophagales bacterium
ATAGTCACTTCCAGTCTGCCAACTCCTGCCAAAAGTTATCATCCCGAACGGATCAAGAGCAAATTCAGGTATAGGGCTTGCCAGGCTTTGATTATACACGGTTTAAAAATAACGAAAAAAATGCATTTTTAGTCTAAAAACACATCTTTCACGCAACTTTTTGACCTTGTTTTCCTTGACTGTTGATTCTATCCAATTCATCATCAATTGATTTCTGTGCAAACTCTATGTAACGATAGAATTCTTTGCTGTTAGATGAGTGTCCTGATAGTTTTCGAACCATTGTTTCAGGCATGCCAAGGGTTAACAGGGAGGTTATTGCTGTTCTTCTAATTGTATGCGTCGTTATTAGGTCACAAAATCTATAAGTTTTACCAGATTTGGAGAGTTTCCTAATGGCCCCTCGACATTCTCTAACCTTGCCAATCTCATGCACCCAACCTGCTTTTTCACAAAGTTCTTTCAAATTGAGGTTTAAACGATTATTCGTGAGATGAGGCAAAGGATATTTTTGGTGTTTATATTTTAAAAGTATGGAAATAATTTCCTCAGATAGCTTAATCTTAGTAAAAGTTCCAGTTTTAATTGACTTAACCTGTAAATATGTTGCGTCAGGCGTTTTAATAAAATCCTTTTTACGTAAAGCCATTAGGTCTGAAAACCTTAGTCCAACATAACAGCCGACAATTAGAATATCCTTTGCTCTTCTTAAATATCCAGGTAAGCTTTCTTCAAATTCACAATCATATTTTAGGAAATCAAGCTGATATTGTTCTAAAACAACAATTGGTATGTTTTCATTCCGAATATAAAATTCCTTATGGATATCTCCAGTATATATGGCTTTTTTTCTGTTTAAAAAGTTGAAAAAGGTTCGTAACACTTTGAAATGGGCACCTACATAATTGTCAAAACAACCCTTTGAATAGAGATAATCAGAATACTTTCGATAGAATCTACGCCAATAACTAAGTTCAGATTTCAGATCGCGTGTTGACATCCTCTGGATGCTTCGGATTCTTAAATGGAATTCATTTGTAGAGGCAAATCTATCCAGTTCATCTCTTACGACCTGATATCTGCTAACTGTAGAAGATTTGATTTTCGCACCATTTTTTTTAAGCCGTCTTCCGGATTGGCTTTCGGAAATGAATTTGTCGAATAGTTCAAGAAAGTTGTATTCTTTTTTCATAATTTTTTTTAGAAGGTTAAATAAAGAATGATCCATAAATTTAGATTTTTAAATCTCGCCGTAAAGCGTAAGGAATAGAGAGCAACGGAATGACTGAAGCTGCGAGCGGAGAGTTGGGTGGGAGCAAGGGAGTCCTTGCCAGCAAGCAGGGATGATTGCGACCTATGTAGAAGGAGGCATTAGTCGTCCGTACTGCACAAGGGGCTGGCGGGTGTTTTTGTTTGGATTTCAAAAACCATGACAGCCCCGCAGCCCTCTCGACTTCGCAGGCGAGCATAACTATCCAGCAGCCGATGGACTTAAGGTGGCTGAAACGAATGAAAGGAGTGATAACCCAGCCAGGTTGGGAACCGGCGGGTTGAGCGATCTGTAATGAGTGAAGCGACCTAAAGACAAGGTAGGCTGCGTGTGAGGGTGATTGACTGAGGAAAAATCATGACAAACTCTTAAACATATGGGTGCAAGATAGGTGTTGCCTCAACTCCTGTCTTGGTTTGGCGAGATTTTCTTCGAAGGAATGAAGCCGAACTCCTTTTTATCTTTGTAAGGACAATGTAAACAACCATTCGAACAGCAATATCCGCGCTCTGACAAATATTTTGCAGTAAATACAAAATATCCCTCTGCATTAATATAATAATCTACATTGAGAATCAGTCCTGACGGTTCCATGCGCAACATTTCAGAAATAACGCATTCCCGTATAATTAAACGGTGTAATACCGCGGAGCTGAGATTTTATTTCTTCACTTACCTGCAGTGCATTAATAAAATCCTGCATGGTCTCCTGTGTGATGGCCTGTCCGTTGCGGGTGAGATTTTTTAATGCTTCATACGGTTGCGGATATCCCTCACGTCGCAAAATTGTCTGAATCGCTTCAGAAATTACTGCCCAGTTATTATCCAGGTCTTCGTGCATTTTCGGCTCATTCACCTGCAGTTTTTTCAATCCCTTGAGAATGGATTTCATCGCGAGGATGGAATGTGCCATAGGTACACCAATATTTCTCAGCACGGTGGAATCTGTGAGGTCCCTCTGCAGCCGGGATACAGGCAATTTAGCGGAGAGGTGTTCAAATAATGCATTTGCGATTCCGAGATTTCCTTCTGCATTCTCAAAATCGATCGGATTTACTTTATGCGGCATTGCAGAAGAACCTACTTCATCCTTATTAATGCGCTGTTTGAAATAATCCATCGAAATATATGTCCACAGGTCGCGGCTGAGATCGATAAGAATGGTATTGATACGCTTTAATCCGTCGAATGCCGCAGCGAGATTATCATAATGCTCTATTTGTGTTGTGTACCGGCACCGCTCGAGGCCGAGTTTGGAGGATACAAATGCATCTGCAAATAAAATCCAGTCGATATCGGGATAGGCGACAAAATGCGCATTGAAATTTCCGGTGGCACCGCCGAATTTTGCGCTGAACGGGATCGTATTGAATAAATTTCTTTGTTTGCCGAGGCGTTCAATAAAAACACGTATTTCTTTTCCCAGTAAAGTGGGAGATGCCGGCTGACCATGTGTGCGCGCAAGCATGGGAATTTTCGTCCATTGAATGGCACATTCGCTTAACGCATTTACGAGTTCTTCCAATAACGGTGCATATACATCAATGAGTGAATCGCGAAAAGAGATCGGTATGGCCGTATTATTAATATCCTGAGAGGTAAGTCCGAAATGTATGAACTCCTTCCACTTTCCGAATCCCAGTGCTTCAAATTTCTCCTTCAAAAAATATTCAACTGATTTTACATCATGATTGATCTTTGATTCGATCTCCTTGATGACAAGGCAGTCGGACATATTAAATGATTTATAAATTTTTCTTAATTTGCCTCTGTTGTCCGAATCAAAATCTTTTAATTGTGCAATGGGTAATTCTGTCAATGCAATAAAATATTCCACTTCCACATATATTCTGAATTTCATGAGGGCAAATTCGGAGAAATAATTCGAGAGCTCCGAAACTTTATCCCGGTAACGCCCGTCAATAGGGGAAATATTCATCAAATCACGGTCTTGCATGTGCGATAATTTACGCGGTAAAGGTAAGCATTATATAGGATTTGACGGTTTGCAGCTCCGCTCCGTTGCACCAGAATACCCGTCAGGAAACGTTTTCAAAGGATATTTCCTGCATGCATCTGAAATGCCCTTTGGGACATGCAGCATATCCTATTTTCGAACAGGGTCTGCAGGAAAGTCCTGTTACCTCCAGAACAGAATGTGCTTTGCGCTGATCTGAAAGCGAAGGTTGTTTGCCATAAAAAGGATACATACCAAATTCCGGAATTGTATTTCCCCAGACCGAAACGATTTCTTTTTGCAGTGCAGCGGCAATATGCATCATGCCGGTATCATGTGTAAATACTTTTTTTGATTGCCGGATTATGGATGCCGAATTATGTATCGAATATTTTCCGCATCCATTCATTATTTTTTCCGGCGCAGAAGCCGCGATCGCATTTCCGCTTTCCGCGTCTTCGGGCCCGCCGAGAAGAATAACAGGCAATGCAATGTGTTCACATAATGCAATCGCCTTGCTTACCGGCAATTTTTTTGTCGCATGCATGGCGCCGATCGCATATACTGCGTAACCGTTTTGAAATCCCGGTGGTAATGTACTGATATTTATTTCTTCACTTTCCGGAATAAAATGATCAAGGCCTTTATTATCATTTACCACACCGAAATCACGCACCGTTTCGAGATAGCGATCCACGATATGTTTGTCGGGGAGCCGGTTGATTTTACATTGTACCATCAGCCATTTAGCGAAATTCAGTTTATGAAACGATCTTGCTTCAATGCCCAGATTTGATTTAATAAGAAAGCTGCGAAGGTTATGGTGCAGATCAATGATCAGATCGAATTTTTCATCGGCAAGTGCCTGTAGCAAGGTCGGCAGTTTCTTTTCTTCGAAGAGATGCAGTTTATCTATATACGGATTCGCCTGTAATAATCCTGCATATTGTTTTTTTGTTGCAAAATGAATGGCAACTCCGGGTAATTGTGTCTTAAGGCACCGGATCACGGGTGTGGTGAGTACAATGTCTCCGATCGAACTGAAACGGATGATCAGAATTTTTTCCGGCATTTGTAAATTTGTACAAATATCTGAAATGTTAGGATTAAAATTACCGACAGATCCGCGATGGGTAAACCTTGCAGAGATGAGCATGGAAGAGGTGCTCACCGATCATGCCTATTGCGAGCAGAAAGCTGCTTCCACCTGCATAAGCCTGGTCCAGCAATTTCCGGAGCGCACGCGCCTGGTCGAAGAACTTGCTCCTGTTGTTACGGAAGAATGGGGACATTTCAGAATGGTTTTGAAGGAACTAAACAAACGTAATCTCTCCTTAGGAAGACAACGCGTGGATATGTATGTGCAGGAACTTATCCGTTTTCAGAAAAAAGGCGGAACGCGGGAAACCCAGTTGCTGGAAAAATTATTAATGGCAGCGCTGATCGAAGCGAGAAGTTGCGAACGGTTCCGGTTACTCAGCGAAGGGCTTACGGATGATTATATGCGTGAATTTTATCGTGATTTTATGATCAGTGAAGCGGGGCATTACCGGTTGTTTATTGATCTCGCAAATACATATTGCGGAAAGGATGCTGTGAAGCAGCGATGGGAGGAATGGCTGCAATTCGAAGCGGATCTGATGCAACGGATCGAACTCCGCGGCGAACGCGTGCATTAAATGTATGCATGCTTCTCCGTTAATTATCCGCTAAACCGGATATTTCTTTTCAATCCCTCCGGCTTCGTCCGCTGCACTGCTGAATTTTTGAACAGTTGTTTAAACACTTCCTCCGTAATTTCTTCCCATTCATTTTTTTGCATGGAAAGTAATTGCGCTTTCGGTTCAAACCTTGTTTCCGCATGCTGTTTTGAAAACCGGTTCCATGGACAGACATCCTGACAAATATCACAACCGAAAATCCGGTGTTCCATTTTGCCGTTAAATGCGTCAGGAATAAACTGATCTTTTAATTCGATGGTGAGATAAGAAATACATTTTTTGGCGTCGATAGTGTAAGGTGTCAGCGCCCCGGTAGGACATGCATCTAAACATGCGGTGCATGTGCCGCAATGATCGGTGATCGGATGGTCATATTCGAGTGCAAGGTCGCAGATGATCTCTGCAAGGAAGAAGAAGGATCCTGACTTCGGGTGAATGATATTTGTATTTTTCCCCTGCCATCCCAGCCCGCTTTTTTTTGCCCATGCTTTTTCCAGTACCGGCGCCGAGTCAACAAAAATACGGGCTTCAAAAGTGCCGAATTGTTCCTGCAACCGGAAAATAATTTCTTTCAGTTTATCTTTTATTACAAAATGATAATCTTCTCCGAATGCATACTGAGAGATAATATAACCCGCTCCGGGATCCTGTTTTTTTTCTGTGTAATAATTATATGCCAGACTTATTACGGACTTTGCTCCCGGCATTAATTGTGTCGGGTCAATGCGCTTTTCGAAATGATTTTCCATGTACTGCATTTTTCCATGACTTCCCTGCAGTAACCATTTTTCCAGATGGCGTGCTTCTTCATCCAGTTTTTCCGCTTTGGAAAATCCGCAATAGGAAAATCCGGATGCGGTTGCAAGTTCCCGGATCGTGCGCGTAATATTCTGTCTTGTTGTATCAGACATGGCCGAGTTCCTGCAGCTGATCGGATGGATAAATATATTTTCCCTTTTTATGAAGGCCCGCGATGCGCAGCATAGCACGCGCTACGGTAGTTGCGCTGATGGGCCTGTATTTTTTTGCTCCTCCCATCATCAGGGGTGACAGAACAGCTGAAAGTATTTCCCCTGCGCGTTCGCCAAACCGTATATTTTTTTTCCGTCCCATCAGCATGGAAGGATGCATAATGTGCAGCGATAATAATGGTAATTCCTGCAGACGTTCATCCAATTCACCTTTCACCTGATTATAAAATAGTCTGCTGTTTTTATCGGCACCCAGTGCTGATACAACAAGTACCTGGTCCGAATTACATTTTACTGCAGTCTCTGCTATTAAAAGCGGACGATAGAGATCAGCTTCCTTAAATTTTTCTTTATCATACCCTGCGGCTTTAATTGTGGTGCCGAGGCAGCAAAATACAACCGCATTTTGAAACAGATTTCCGTATGCATCAAGATTTGTAAAATCTGTCACAATATTTTGCAGCTTTTCGTGTATGACCGGTAATGGTTTTCGGGTGAAGCAAATCACTGTTGAATAATCCGCGTCTGGTAAAGCAAGATCGAGTAATGCACTTCCGGTGAGGCCGGTCGATCCGAAAATAATTGCTTTCTTCATGATCGCAGATATTTGAGCGTTTTATTAAATACGAAACAACTGAAATAATAAACAGCAGGAATCAATGAAAGTTGCTGGTGCTTCCTTAATATTTCCCAGTTGTATTGCAGCACGCCGGTTTTTTTATTGGACAGCGAATGCATCCCTTTGCGATATTTTGCCAGCACCTCCGGAAGACAATGTACCGTTACACCATTTTTTAATATTTGCAGCCATAAACCATAATCCTGTCGCTTCCGGATCTCCGGCATATATTGCCTGCCGAGTTGCTGCGCATCATACATTGCGGTGAGGCAGCCAATGGTGTTGTTTTTAAGCAATTGTCTGTATCGGACATTTGCAGGTGCTTTAATAACTTTATTATCATCTTTTCCGGTTGCGTCTATTGTGGAATACCATGTACAGGAAAATGCATAATTGCCGGATTCCATAAATTTCACCTGGCGCGATAATTTTTCCGGCAACCACTGATCATCTGCGTCAAGAAATGCGATGTATTTTCCGTTTGCATTTTTAATCCCCAGATTTCGCGCAACTGCCGGTCCGCTGTTCGTTTCGAGATGAATGCCGTGAATGCGTTTATCTTTTTCAGCCAGGTTTATAATAATTGCACGGGAATCGTCAGAACTGCAGTCGTTGATGATCCAGAGTTCCCAGTTTGTATAGGTTTGATTACATACCGAAAGGACAGCCTCGGCAATATATTTTTCGGAATTATACACCGGCATGATCACCGATACGAGGGACTCATTCATTGAATAAGAATTGCAGACTTCCTTTATATATGTTCCATGTAAATTTCAGAAAGCTGATTGAACTTTTATACTCACGGTATTTCCTGATCGCAAATAATCCGTCAATAATAATACATTTCCATCCGTAAACCCTGGCTATCATCGCGCCTTTGGCAAATGCGACTGCAGCATTATATATTTTACCGGAACTTTCCTGCGGATGCTGCACCAGATAAACCGGGATGTATTTTGCGACGGCGCCCTTTTTTAAGGCATCGGTCAGCATTACAAATTCCTCCCCGGTATTATACACGGTTGCGAGGCCAAAGAGCTCATCAAACCGGATCCATCCTTTGTCGAATGCCCTTTTTCTTATCACCATTTCAACGATGGAAACTGTTGCGGTGGAGCGAATGGTATGTATGTATGGCTGTGCAGGATAATTTTTATATGGCCTCCCGTCGGTACCCTCAATTTTAAAGGTAAGTATGTCGGCATCCGGATTTTCGGCTGCCGCTTGCAGTATCTCTTTATAAAAATCAGGTTTGAGGATCAGGTCATCATCACATAAATAAAATAATTCACCATCAGCATTTTCCATCGCGGCATTTCTGCTTTTACCGGTGCCTTTTTCCAGCTTCTGTACAAATTTAACGGGACGGCCCCGGTATTTTTCGTAGAAAGGTAAATAGGCATCCGGGAAATATGCATCTGTTATCTGATGCACGACAACAAATTCCGTATCCGCAAACGTATGGGCCAGTAATTCTGTTGTATTGTATATCCTGTCATTGATGGTCGACAGCAGAATGCTCAGTTTTTTCATTGGCTCGTTTGAAAAGGAATTTACCTGCAACAGGCGCCGCCATCAGAATTAAAATAATCTCGAGTGGCATACGGTGACGAACAGCGCCGGTTATATGATATTCATACCCGCCGAATAATATAATAAAGAATCCGATCATCAGCACCAGCGGCAGGTAATTTTTGAAATAATATTTGCTATTAAAAATTACCAGGATCAGGATCACGATCAGAAATATACAATCCAGAAACGGAATAAAAGTGGAGACGGGATTATGCTGCACAAATATCGGCAACGGACTGAATAGAAATTGTGCAATGATGAACGGATAATCTCTCGCCATATCCAAATAGGAATGCCAGTCCACATTTCCATATCCAAGCGGACCGGCAACCAAAAGATTTAAATTGCGCAGTTGCGCCATGGTTTCGGGAGACAACGGATGTTCCACGAGAATATACCGCAATGCCAGAAATGCGATGCCTATGGTACCGAGGAGAATGGCGGCTTTAAATACTTTATGGATTTTTAATTTATATACCATCAATGCACCGATAACCGGAAATGCAAATACAATGAGTTGCAAGCGGATCGCGCACATCAGCACCGTCCCGATGATGAGCGTATTCCATTTTTTTTCATAGAGAAATGTCAGGAAACCATTAAAGAACATCGCGAAGCCAAGCAGGATAAAGCCCTCGCGCAGCGGAGCCGTCATGTATACCATCGGTGCCGGCCACACCAGAAATAACAGGGCCGCAGTCATTTCGGCCTGCGGCGTAAATGCAGGATTTACTTTTTTCCACGCCTTGATAAAAATCATCAGGGCAGCAATATAGATCATGATACAGAAGAACATGAAAATAACAGGATCATTCAGGCAAATGGTTCCGACAAATAATGTCATGTAATACAATGCAATAATATTTTCAGAACTTGTATCCGGATACTGACCGCTGCTGATCATATAAGCATATATTTCCGTATCGGGCAGGTAGGGAAGGAAATTCAGAAACCAACGTTAAAAAAGATGATGGAAAAAAACCAGAGCCTGATAAGAGTGTTG
>CAYTFT010000069.1:0-9058 GCA_964437155.1 uncultured Chitinophagales bacterium
ATTTTACAAACCGGAATATCCTTTTATCGTCGAGGAGATATAAAATTCCGGACAAGCTCTCTCCGTCGGCATGAAACCGCACATCTTTAAAATTGACAAGGGGAAGATTGTGATTGGCGGTGAGTTCAAAATAATTATGCAGCGGATCTGCCGGGACAAGCGTTGCGGGATTATCAAAATAATACAGGCAGGTTATTTTGATCTTGTCTGCCTTTGTACCGGTAAAGTGAAAGATACCCTGGGAACCAGCAACCTGTTCTTCCTCGTTGGCGCCGTCAAATATTTTAATTGTTGTTTCGCTCAACAGCGCTTTATTATAATTCGGGAATCCCATTTTGATGCCGGTGAAATCTCTTTTCTCCTCAGCAATTATTGTGAATGGCGTTTGATTTCCGTAATCGGTAAACAAGGCAATTTCACCATCTGAAATCTCTTTCCATGTGCCGTATCCATGCCGGTCAAGGGCACCGTAGGAAAAGAAAAATTCAAAGGTATGATCGTCGTTCACTTTAAAACCGCAACCGGTTTCCATTACACCGGTTAAATAATATTCTCCTTCGTATTGCATTTACAACAGTGTAAATAATAATTGTATGTATAATATATGACTGAGGATTGAAATATAATGGCGACGAAATAATTCTTTCAGCGGATCACACTCACATTTCCCTTTTTTGTAATAACCTGTCCGTTTGTTGCCGTGAAGGTGATGAGATAAACATATGTGCCCAGTTCGACCACCTTGCCGCGATAATATCCATCCCATCCCGTATCCACAGCGTCGCTCTCAAAAATATTTTCACCGTAGCGGTTGAATATTTTCATATTATATCCGGTACTTTCGCCATAGATAATAACAGGTTTGAAAATAGTATTTGTTCCATCGGGAACTATTGCATTCGGCACATAAATGCGCGGTCCCTGTTCAACGCATACATCGTTTGAAACGGAAGTGAGCTGTTCGACCACGCCGTTAGCAGGAGAATTAAGCTGATAAATACATTCGATCTCATAACAGAAATCGCTCACAACATTAATAAAGGAAGAGACATCATCCACATAGGTTAATATTCCGGCCGGGACGGCTGCGATAAGACCGAAGCCGGCTCCGTTGTCCCGATAAATATTGTAGGTTGAAGCGGTTGCATCTGTCATTTCAAATGCGTTCCAGCTTATTGTATTTGTAAAATTCGCATTATCGTTTCCGGTTAAAAGTATCGTCCGCACATAACCGGATTCAAATTCATTATCACAACTGTCGATGGTAATGACCTTGTAATAATAACTTTGGGCAGTTGAAGATGTTCCGTTATCGGTATAGCTGATTGTCAGGGGTACCGGGATCGGAATGGCAACTGTCATCAGATTAATATAATCGACATTATCCGTACTTCTCCGAACAGAATATTTTTCAAGGTCGGCATTAAAATCAGGATACCATTCCGCATAATTTTGCGAAGGGCCCATCACGGTGCCGTTGCGCATTACATTATAAGCAGCGGGCTGCACAATGTTCAGCGTAAGGCAATATTCGTTTGAAATGGAAACAGCAGTACCATCGGCACGGGTTGCGCGAACGGTTATACATAAATTATCACCGTCGTTTGCGCCGGTAAGTGTATAATTTGTCGTTCCATCGGGCAAGGTGACCACCGAAGCGGCTCCCGCACCGTTCAGATCGACCCATACCTGATAATTCAGAACGCCGGGCCCCCAGCTATCATATAGATTCCAGGATAAACTCAGATCGCTGCTGCAATTTAACTGCTGGACAGAAAGATAGATCGTTGCATGTGGAATGGTGCTGAAGGGGCCAAGATTATCGCATGAATCCCGCGCTGCGATCGTATATGTTTCGCTTTGAGTTGTCGGTGTTCCGGTCGGATCGGTAAAGGTGGTGGTAAATCGCCCGTACACCGTTGCGATCGGAGAAAATCCTCCGTTATCGCGATAAATGATATAGGAATTAGTTTCTGAAGATGGTGACGGTATCCAGTTGATCTCGGATAATCCGCCGGTTACCGTTACATAGTCGATAACAGGTGCAACGGGATCAAGATTGTCAAGCGTATCGCTCGTGGTCATAGTGTAACCCGGACAATTATACACGGCAACCACATAATAATACCAGGTATTTACCGTGCCGTCGGCGCCAACATGCGTAGTGAAAGTTGTGCCGATGGCAGCAATTGTTGTGAGCAAAACATACGGACCTGCATAATTACTGCTCACGTAAACCTCGTATTCAACGAATGGTCCGCATCCTTCGGGAGATGCTGCCCACGTAATGGCAACATCGCCGTTCACCAGTGTTTGCGCACATAAAAGATCGGCAGGCACTGTAACTTGTGCCGATGCGGTTTGCCTGATGGTAAAAGCAATTATCGAGAGGATGCAATATCGCAGGATCGGTTTCAGAAGCACTTTTTCTAATGCTAAAGTTAACGTAAAGTTGGAAAAGATATTTCGAAGGTTCTGGCATCACGCGTGGACGCCCGCGCCGGCTTCTGCAAGAGCGGATGCATGGATATCCGCGCTGTGATGATCAAATCTTTTTCCCGCAAACGATCTGTTTCATGTCGCCGCGGACTAAATACATATTTGCAAGTTCGCGCAGGCGTTTGGGCGTAATGGTTTTGACAGCGTTCACCAGAGAATCAAAATAGGTAATATCCAGATTGCTCATCACCATATTTTTAATTACGTTGATGCGGTTGAACGGACCATCCGTCGCACGCAATAATCCGCCCATCATATAATTTTTAATTATGGTGAGCTCTTCGTCATCCATTAATGTCGTGCGCATTATTTCCATTTCACTGTACACCTCGGCAATTGCTTTTTCACAAACCTCATTGCCTGTTTCAGTTTCAACAGAAAAATAACTACCGTGATCATTATGGCTGATGGAAGAATAAATGCCATACGTATATCCTTTGTCCTCACGGATATTCGTCATCAGCCTCGAACCGAAATATCCGCCGAAAGCCGTATTGAGAATATTCAGATCCGGATAATCCGGATGTGTTTTCGGAATGGTGAGCTTTCCGATACGCACCGATGACTGCACGGAATCATCTTTATGAATGAAAAACATATCTTCCGGATCCGTATGTATACTTTTATCGGTATTCGAAATAAATACGCCTGTCTTGTTGTAATGCCCGAAATACCGGTTTACTTTTTCCAGCGTTGCATCGGTGATGTTCCCTGATAAAAACAACACGGCATCTGCAGGATTATAATGCCGTTTGTGGTAGTGAAGCAACAACTCGGGATTCAGTTCATCAAGGTCGCTTTCGGTAATTGCATATCCGTACGGATGCTGTACGCCGAACAGCACATTCAGAAATTTCCTGTTTGCATGAAAATCGGTATTCTGTGCGTTGATGCGTAATTTTTGTTTGAGCTTCTGATTAAAATGTTCGAGCTCATCCTGTGCAAAAGAAGCATCAATTAATATTTCCTCTGCAACCGGTAAGATCATATCCAGATATTTCCCCAGACAAAAAATTACCACCGAGGTCATATCCTGACCATGTTGTACTTCCAGTTGTGCGCCGTAAAATTCGATGATATCTGCGATCTGTTTCGCGTTTTTTGTGCTCGTCCCTTTTTTCAGAAGGTTGCATACCGCACGGCTCACTCCGCGCTGCGGCTCATACCATCTGCCTGCATGAAAACGCAATTCAATGCGCACCAGATCTTCTTCCACCCCGTCGACATAATACACGCGTGTTTCATTGGCGAGATATGTTTTTTTAAAATTGGAAATATCCAGCCGGTCGATCTTATTTAATGCAGGTGCGGGATTGCGGTTCATTGTATGTTCAGATTAAATTGTACTGTAAATACCAATTATTGCGACAGCGAAATTAATTCAGAATCTGCCGAGGTAAAAATACAGGGTAAGATGATATTTTATTAATTCGATGCGCGGAATGCCGCCGGTATTTGTCTCATAATACGTCTGGAATTTTCCGGTATGCCATGCAAACCGCAATCCGCCGGTATATTTTTTTGTTACGCCCACATTAAAGGAAGGAATAAAATCATTATACGCAGTTGCGCCTTCTTCCAGTGAAATGCTCATCAGTGAATATTGAATACCCGCTCCGGCAGATGCGCCCCAATTGCTGAAACTTGCGATGGTGGCCATATGTCCGATGCGTATTTCGCCCCATAACGGCAGGTCAAGTCCGAACAGCAATGCGTCAAAATAGGGTCCGTCCATTGTGCCGGCGAATGCGATCGCTTCATAATTGGCGCCGACAGAAAATTCGGAACTGAAATGCACGACAGGAAAATATAATCCCATCATTATATTTCCCGTGTAAACAAAAGTTTGTTCCTGCTCCAGTACGGTATTTACGGTCGGCTGATCTCCTCCGTCAAAACTTTCTATGCGGGTTCCCGATAAAAAAGCGGGAGAAATACCAATTCCGAATTCGGCAAGTTGTGCATCCGCATACTTATGCTGCATCAGAAATGTTATCATCAGCAAACAAGAAATAATATGTGCGGAAATTTTCATTTTCAGTTATCACGTGTGAGGAGAAAAATGGAATATTCTGTAATGCCGGCATATCGGTCCTGTTGCATTACGGATGCGTCATATAAAGTGAAATTTCTTCCGTTCTGGTCAAACACCTCTTCCCATGTTTCACCACCGTCGTCAGAAAGTGCGCAGGTGGCATCGCCTATCAAAATATAATGCAGTCCGTCAATGGTATGCATCGATCTTGCATAAGAATAATTTCCGGTATTAAATCCTGTTGATGCAAACCGGTCGATATTTTCGCCGTTGTCATCCGTATAAAATAATCCCGAATAATATGTTGAATTACCTACGCACCAGTAATTTCTTTCTTCGTAGCGGCGATAAAATCGCGCATAACCGATGTCCGGTAATTCTTCTGCGTATGTCCAGTTATTTCCGCCATCGCTGGTAAAGGAAACCTTGCCCCAGTAATCGTCCACAATAAATCCGTCGCTCGCGGAAAAAAAATGCATTTTTATCGGATTATAAATACCTGCCGTATAATCGTAATCAGTATAATCCCAGGATTCTCCGCCGTCGGTTGTTTTTTTCATGTAATTATTCCGCATGCAATAACCGATAGATGCAGTGGGGAAGGAGGTAAAATCAAATGGCGGCGTTCCCGAAATATTCTCCCAGGTAATTCCACCATCTGTTGTCTTCATTAACGTGTTGGGTGTTCCGCTCACAAATCCGATTTCGGGTGTAGGAAAACTGATACAATTGAACCATACCGAATTATCGGGAACATCCACCTGGTGCCATGTTTCGCCACCGTCGGCCGTTGTAAGAAATATCCCGTGTTTGCCGGTAACAACGCCGGTGGTTGCGGTGTTGAAATAGATCTGCGTGAGAGAATCCTCACTGTGATATACCTCTGTCAGCCGCACAGTAGGAATAAATTCCGTCTCATTTGTGCATGCCTGTAATAAACAAACCGAAAGGAGCAATATGCAGGAGAGTTTGCGCATGGCGGATGGTTATACAAATGTAGAAAAAATACGGCTGAATGAAAATACCGGGTTCACATTTAAAATTCTGTCTTAACTGCGTCAGAAAAGTTTAATTTAATTGAGGGTGCAATTCTGACTCAATCCATGCGTTCCGGTTCTATATCCGTTTTTTCCCGATGGGGCGATGTGTAGAATTGAAAAATAAAATCTTTCTATGGACAAACGATCTGCCTGTAAAAAACAATCATCATTTACTTCCACGGATTTTGATAGGAAGGATTGTTTTTTAAATCATTATCTGTTAGCGTTTTAAGAAAAGCCACAAGTGCTGCTTTTTCATCTGCTGTCAGTTGTACGCCACCCTGGTAGGCAAACTGCATGAAATTATCTGTGAACGGCGTGTCGTACACATGATCGCTGTAATGTTCCACCACCTCTTCCAGTGTCTGGAATCTTCCGTCGTGCATATACGGTGCAGTGAGTTCAACATTGCGCAGAGAAGGTGTTTTAAATTTACCATAATCAGCAGTATCGCCATTGATGGCACCAAGTCCCGGATCGGTGAATGCGGTAAATGTGAATATGCTGTCAAGCCCGTTGTTGCGATACTGAAAATCGGTAAATAATCCGCCGTTTACACCATGACAATGAAAGCAATCTCCTCCGTCAATTGCGTTGAATAATTCATATCCCATTACTTCCTGATCGGTAAGAAATATTTCACCCGCCATTGCCTGATCGAAACGTGAATTTCCTGAAACGATCGATTTCACAAATTGTGCAATTGCCTGTCCGGTTAATTCAGGTGTGATCTCCTCAACACCAAATGCCTCATAAAAATATTGCGGATAATAAGCGCTGCGCGAAAGTTTGGTGACCACATTAGGTAATATTTCATGCATTTCCAGGGGATCCTGAATGGGCTTTAATGCCTGATCCTCCAGCGTTACCGCGCGTCCGTCCCAGAAAAATCCGTTATCAAAGGGTGAATATCCGAGATTATATATCGGCATTGCATTCCTTTTGCCCGGTAGCCCGTCAATACCAATACTAAATGTTATCGTATCTGAAAATGCATGTCCGACACTATGGCATCCGGCGCAGGATAATGAGCTGTCGGCCGATAAAATGGGATCATAAAAAAGTTTTCTTCCCAGCTCAACACCTTTTACCGTTAGCGGATTATGTTCAAAAACAGGAAGCGCCGGAATGCCTTTCGGGTGATCGGCGATATAGGGCGTTTGATCATACACCCATCCGTTGCCATTATCGGGATCTTTTATTTCGGGATCAAACGCACATTGTTGCAGGAGCGGTAATGTAAAAATTCCGGCGAGGAATAAAATGGTTCTGTAAGAGCGCATCATTCTATAAAATTAAGCATTGTTATTTTGTTTGCCGGCAGATTTTAACCTGCATTTTGCGATTGACATTTGTCATGTCTGTATAATTGCAATTATGTCTGCCTGCATCATTCTGCATAAAAATCCGGGTTGGATATAAAAGTATTATCTGACAGGGCCTTTAAAAAATTAATAAGGTCAAATTTTTCTGTATCGGTTAAAGTAAACGGTTTTATCAGCGGACTCTGGTTTTCATGTCCGCTTCCCCCGGCAGCATATTGGTCAATAATTGCATCGAGAGTGGCAACGCTGCCATTATGCATGTAGGGTGCTGTCAGCTCAATATTACGGAGCGTGGGCACTCTGAATTTTCCTACATCAGCATGCAGCCAGGTGATCCTTGCCTGCCCGCTGTCGGCGCTGTAATCAGAAAAAAATCCGTCATTTTTAAATGAATTATCGGTAAATAAAAATCCGCCGTGACAGCCACCGCAATTTAATTCCGGACTGAAAAATAATTCCATCCCGTTTATTTCGGAAGTATTCATGGCCGACAAAATTCCTCTTGTATATTGATCATACTTTGAATTTCCGCTGATGAGCGTTCTCTCAAATGCTGCGATCGATCGTGTGATTCCGAACGGATCGGGAGCGGTGCCGAAAACATTTTCAAAATCGGCAACATATTCCGCATCATTATTTAATCTTTCGGTAAGCAGCACCATATTAAAATCCATTTCAAAATGTGTTTCAAGCGGGATATAAATTTGTGTCTCCAGTGTGGGATTTCCGCCATCCATTGTCAGCACCGGCGCCCATGCCAGATTTACGAGTGTTGGTGCATTTCTGAATCCGGTTGCGCCGCCAACACCATGGCTGATGGCAATATGATCGGCCATCGCATTTTCCAGTTTATGACAACTTGCACAGGAAATAGTTGAATCAACAGATAATGCCGTTTCATAAAATAATTTTTTTCCAAGTGCGATTTTTTCTGCGGTCAGGGGATTGTCATCCGGAATATGCGGTTGCGTAAAACCAAATGGAATTTTGAGGGTGTATGTATCTGCATCCTTATTTATTTCCGGATCTTTTGTACACGAAAAATTAATACCGGTGACGCATGCCAACAGCAGGAACAGAGAGATCCCGGTAAATAAATTTGTTTTATTTATAATTATTGTATCGCTGTCAGCATTTCCTCTGATCATTTCAATCCTCCGGAACAATAAAATTCACCATATTATCCTGTAATTGCCCTGCAAGAATTAAATTATCGGTTGTATGGGTGGTATTATCCACTGCTAAATTGATTCCGTCAAACAGCCGGTCCCAGTTTGCATTCAGATGAAAAATATTTTCCTGCCCATCGCCAATTGTGATCGGATAATCTATTGTGATCGTTGTAAGATAAGATTCTGTGCCTAAATGCATTTCAAATCCGTCATCCGGAATGCCATCCGCATCGCTGTCGGCAACACCGTCAATCTTCAAAAAGATATATCCGAAATCCCAGCCCCAGTGCATGGTGGGAAATTGCGCTCCCAGCGGGTCACCAATCGGGTACTGTGAAGGATCACCATGGTTGACCGCTGAGTCACCCACACCGATCTCGAACCGGATGCCGGTATAGTTTCCATCGGGTAGATCGCCGATCGCATAATCTTCCTGATCGGGCACTACAAGCAAATATTCGATGGGCGCCGGCGTTTCGTTCCCTGCTGCATCGACAAGGCGCGGATGGGAAACATAAAACCGGGTATAGGTAAGTTCGGTAGCAACGCCGCCAATCGTATAGGTTGTGCCCTCAAAATGGGCGACACCGTTCACATAGGGGTGAAAGTGCCATTCCACCGAATGTGCAGCCGGGTATTCGCAACCCTTATTTACTTCGGCATTTTCATCATAATTGAGTGCGGCCGGATCGGTACAGCCTTCTTTTTTGGAGCAGGCGGATAATGTAAAAACCAGTGTCATAGCCAGCATTGGCGCGAACATGTTCATTTTAAGCATTGCATACAACTTTAAATAAATAATAACGTTTTGATCTAAACGATTAAGTAAAGTTAAAGGTTATTTAATCGTGAGGACGGAAAGCCGGTTGCGCCGGGAGTGATTCGTTGTCACAATACTGTAAAAGTGATAACTTTGCAGGGATGAAAGGTATGATTCATAAAACGGGTGCTGTTACGCTTGCCATTTTACTGGTGGCCGTAACAACA
>CAYTFT010000070.1:0-8903 GCA_964437155.1 uncultured Chitinophagales bacterium
GACTCCGTAGGAGTCCAATAATTGTAGCAAGATGCACATGATTAATCCGCGACCGCAGAGCGGTCGAATGATTGTTATTAAATAAATTAAACCCAAATGCCACAAAGGCGCGAAGGGCACGAAGATGCGCAAAGGGATAATCGAAAAGGGAAATAAATAGGCTAAAAATACAACGCTGGAACTTCGTGTCTTAATAGCAGCTCATGAACGTGATGGTCTCCTTTGAAAATAATTTCAATTTGCATTTGCATCCACAAAATTGATGATATCATTCTGCACATCCGAAGGCAGAAAACCACCGTTAAATATGGTTCCCATGTCATGTCCGTAAAGCGGATATATTGTATAGGAATGTTCAGTTCCCGAATTTGTAAGGGCAGTATTGACAATATCCCCCTGCACAACGGGAACAGTTGTATCCAGCGAACAATATTGCAATAAGGTAGGAGGCGCGGCAGCAGAAACCCATGTAACCGGACTCCCGTTTATCCATCCTGTTGTATCAGCGAGATAGGTTGTGCCCATCAGATTTTCTATTAATGCATTCAGATCAGGGGTGTTGAGAAAATAATCATCCGTGAGATCCGCAGGACCGGCCATTGAAATAACTGCTTTGATCTTTCCGGATGCATTGTTGTGGTAAGCAGTATATAGCGCAAGATGTCCGCCTGCACTATGTCCCGCCAGGATAAGATTATCCGGTGAAATAACAAAATTGTTTGATTTCAACTGAATATAATCAATCGCTGCAAGTACATCTGCCGCGAGATCGGGTAAAGTAATCCCTGCGGTCTGATCAGCAAGACGATAATTTACATTCGCAATCGCAAAATCATGTCCGTGTAATCCGGACAGAGGCAAAACATAATCCGACTTATCACCTGCATTCCATCCGCCACCATGTAAAAAAATTAAAACCTTCGTATCAGATGTCCGGTTTGCAGGCAGATAAATATCAAATTTCTGCAACGGATCATCACCATACGGAACCTCATAAACCGTTTCTTCATATAACGCCGGATCAGATGTGTCGTTGCATCCGAACCAAACTACAATTAAAAGTGCGCTTAATACATTGGAGAGAGAGGAGAAAATACTTTTAAATTGCTTCATCTAATATTTTATATAAACTTTCCCAGGTATAATATTTTGCAGCTGTTTTTTTGCTTTCGGCAGCTAACGATTCCCATACCTGTTTATCTTTCAATAATAACGAAATTTTCTCAGAAAATCCCGCCAGCTCATCGTGAATAAAAATATCCTTCCCATGCGTTACATTGAGTCCTTCAGCACCAATAGTGGTTGTAACGATAGGAATGCCCCTGCAAAGACCGTTGATCGTTTTCACTTTCATCCCGCTTCCAAACCGCAGCGGGATCACATTTACCTTGCATCTTGTGAAATATTCCTCCAGATCAACAACAAATCCCGTGATAATTATTCCGTCAAAACGCGTGGCAAGATCTGTCAGCCTGGGATCCGGATTTTTACCGATGATATATAATTTCAGGTCAGGAAACGCCAGCTTCAGGTTTTTCCATGCACCTTCCACAAACCAGATCAGGCCTTCAATATTTGCTTCCCAGGTGAGTGTTCCCACATAAACGAGCGTATTTTCCAGCGAATCAAATGCGGGAACGGGAATTTTAATCTGGTCGTCTTCGCCGATATGTAAATAATCGAAGAATTTTCCTTTGCGTTTCGCAGGATCCGGTTCGTGCACTGCATTATCATTGGTACCACCCAACACTACATCCGCTTGTTTAACATAGCGCATTTCCCATCTCCGGATGCGGTTTGCTTCCATATTGATGACAAATTTCTTTATCGGATTTTTTTCTACTTCCGCATAGCGGCTCCAAATCAGAAATTCGGCATTATGTGTCCGGAAAACAACCTTACCCTTAAATGATTTCGGAACATACTGCATTACCTCATAATGTTCGGCGACGATCACATCAAACTGGTCTGCAATTTCTGCTATTTTTCGTTTGAAGGACGCAGAATAATTGCGGAACATATTGATCGTCATCCGCATTGCGTAACTTTTTAAGAGATTTTTTGCGTTACGCACCACATTGAGCGGCTCGAAATAATAATTTTTTATCCCTGTATCCGCGAGAAATGCATCTTTAAATTGCACGTCATCCCCTTTCAGGAAACAGGCAAAATAGAGGTCGTGATTTTTATGGAGCCAGGTAACTAATTTATAGGAATTAAACAGACTTGCACCGTGACTTGTGGGGAAGGGTAAATGAATGGTGATATGGAGCACTTTTTTTCTCTCGGACATAAACGGTTTCTTATACTGTCACTAAAAACTGAAGACGCAAAGGTAATTGAAGAAGTTGCCGCAGGAAAATAATTTTTCTTCAGAAAATGTGCGCAATTTTTATTCAGGGTTATATAATGCAGGAAAATCCAATCAGAGAGTTACGGCAAATCCTAAGGCAGTAGAACGTCAGGATTGTATCACCCTATTTCATTCTTCTTCTTATCGCTTCGCCGATATTTTTCATCCTGTGCAGGTTGAAGAGCAATGCGAGGAAGATCTTTACGGGAAAAGAGATATAATAAAACAGGATAACAAAAATATTTGCTCCGGCGGGCTTCACTGTATATCCGTAGCGCTGCATATACGTCCCGCATAAATGCTGGCAAAACCAGATCTCCCCTTTGTTGAGTCCGCCTTTTTCCCAGTTGCCCGCCCTTTCAATTTTAATACCGAATGCATCGGGCTGATCGGCTTCATTACTCGAACCCACCTGCGGTATCATCAGCATGTTTTCATTGAAATCTATTTCCAGAAAGGCGCATAATTTTCTGATCTCTTCTTCAGAGGCATTTACCATTTTTTCAAAGATCATGGTATGTACTTTCGGGTGATCTATAAATTTTAACGCTGCGCGGATGCTGGCATTCCATAATTTCGAGATCGTGACCGGATGATAATTAATGCGCAGGCGCCGTTGTTCCTTTTTGGTCATGAACTGAGCGCCCATTGCCCTGCGCTGCCATTTGCGTTTCTGGCTCAACATAACACCGCGCGGATCGCGCACCATGTTGATGATCTTTGCTCCCGGAAATAATTCGAGAATTTCACCGATATAAAAAACATCCTGCGGGGTTTTTTCGCAGGGAATCGTTTTATTGTGTTTATGCGTTTCGTAAAATAAAAAACCCTTGAGAATATTATGCGGGAATAAATCTTTTATCTGATCACAGATAATTCCTGCCTCGGCTGCATATTTCTGCAGGTCAGGAGTAGCGAGATAGCCATCGCGCTGGATAAACAACATCCGCGCAGCGAGTTGCACAGCCTCATCTCTGGTGATGATCCTGTTTTTATCGGCCGTGCTCCACAATTGCTCGAAAAAATGCAGTTCCTCCAGCATATAAATATGCGGATGATTACCGAGCACACGGCGCATCATGGTAGTGCCGCTGCGGGAATTCCCTACAATAAAAATTATTTTTTCCGTTTCCTGCAATTCCATTAATCAGCGGCAAAGGTAAATGTTCAGTGTTTCACAACACCTGATATATTATGTGCACAATTGTGATTTTTATCATTGTTGCACACCCAGCAGTTCATCCATTGTGTTTTGAGCCACAGAGTGATATCCGGGGCGGGCCTTCGTATAAATTGCTATTGCCAGATCTTTCTGGCCGGTCGTCACCATTGCTTTATACAGGGGTGTGAGGAATTTTCTCCTGCCCACGCTGCATAAAAAAGTATCCATATCGGAATAAGCCGCGGTATATTTTCTGTTGATACAAAGCAGATACCATTCATCGGCGATCTCGGCATTTCCCGATCCGGTGAATTTGAATTCGGTATCGAGCTTGTGCATTCTGTCCAGGGAAATATCTTCCGGCAACTGTCTGATAAACCGGAGCCATTCATGTGTGCTCCATGCTTTTGTTGCCGCTGCATCAATATTCCCGCCTGCGGAATATAAACCGGCAATTGAATCCACTGCATCAAAACGCGCAGAGGATAATTGTGCATGATTTGCAGGAATTCCAGGCCGGTAGATCCATTCCTTTATATCTATCTGTTCAAATGCCGTTGCATTCTGATCAATAAGATTATGTTGCAAAAATGCTACGAACTGCTCCGTGCTTCTGCTGTGAAATGCATTTTCAGAAAACCATTTATTGATAAATATATCAAATTTTTCTCTTCCAACCGCTTCTTCCATTGTCTTTAAAAATAAATTCCCTTTTTCGTAGGCAATATCATTCATTCCGTCGTCGGGATTTCTTCCTTTCAGGTTGAGTTTTAATTTCGTATCGTCCGGTGTTGCACTTAATTCTACTATTGTTGATTGCAGGTCATCATACCCGAGTACTTCGAGCATATCCTCATAATCCTTTCCGTACACCGCTTCCATGATCCTGTTTTCGAAATACACAGTGAATCCCTCATTCAGCCAGAAATCATCCCATGTTGCATTGGTAACGAGATTACCGCTCCAGCTATGCGCCATTTCATGCGCCACTAAGGCTACCAGACTTCTGTCTCCCGAAATAATTGTCGGCGTTGCGAACGTCAGCATCGGATTTTCCATTCCTCCGAACGGAAAACTCGGCGGCAATACAATAACATCGTAGCGTCCCCATGCATATTTACCGTATAATTTTTCTGCGGCATCCATCATTTGCTGCATATCGGCAAATTCCCATGCACATTTATCGAGCATATTTAATTCGGCGTACACACCGGTATTTCTGCCAAGGCTTTTAAAAGCAAAATCTCCTACGGCGAGAGACATTAAATAGGAAGGGATCGGAATTTTCATTGTGAGATCATATTTCCCTGTCGTATTTTTTTCCTGTGGATTTTCGGCGCTCATCACGGCCATAAATTCTGCAGGAACAGAAATATGTGCATCATAGGTAAACCGCACACCCGGACCATCCTGACACGGGATCCACGTGCGTGCAAGAATTGCCTGCGACTGCGTGAATAAAAACGGATATTTTTTCCCTGCGGTCTGCTCCGGTTTGAGCCATTGCAATGCTTCTGCTTCTGCGGTAGTAGCATAATAAATATTTACGGTATTAGCACCTTCGGGCAATTGCACCGTTAATGCAGTACCGAGAACAGAATCGTATGCACCTAAATCATATGTTGCCGGCGACTCTTCATTTCCCTGCACAACTGTAACGCGCTCGATCGCGAGATTTTTTGTATCGAAAATAACCGGCCCGGCTCCGGAGCGCTCCACTGTCCATTTTGCTACACCGGATAAAGTACTTTTTCCGAAATCGACAGCAAGCGTAAGATCGAGATGTTTAACAACTGCTTCATTGGGTTTTGCATAGGAATGCGGATCGTCAGGATACATATTTTCGTTCAGATTTGAAGGTTTAGAAATAGTACTATGGCGGCCGGAACAACCTGCCGTAAAAAGGATGATGCAACACAAAATGCCGTGCACGGTTTTTCTCATCAGACGGCAAATTTAAACAAATGCATGGCTTTATTTCCGGCGATGCACATTCTTAACAAAGTATATAACTGCCGGCCGGAGGAAAGGAAATATTTTTATTTTTGACAGGATGAAATTAACCACTGCATTTATACTCCGGAGATGCTGCTGACATTCGTGATCGTTTACATGGCGGTCACCTTCGCCGTAGGTGTGCTTACCAGCAGGCTCGTGAAAGGCTCCAAAGATTTTGTGCAGGCGGGGCGGAGGTTACCATTATTCTTCAATGCCGCCGATCTTTTTGCATTGTGGTTCGGATCGGAAACGATATTCGGCGCCAGCAGCGAATTTGCAGAGAACGGGTTGCGCGGTGTGGTGGAGGATCCTTTCGGTGCTGCACTATGCCTTGTGATCTTCGGTATGTTTTTCATCCGCAAATTATACCGGATGAACCTGTATACACTCGGCGATCTGTTCAGGATCAAATTCGGGCCGAAGGCGGAACTCGTTTCCAGTTTTTTCATGCTGCTTACCTTTTTCGGATATGTTGCTGCACAGTTTGTTGCCCTTGGCTATATTTTATCGTATGTAGCCGCTTACAGCGGATTTGCATTATCACTGCAGGCTGCGATCATTATCTGTGCAACTATTGTTGTGTTATATACAATGATCGGCGGTATGTGGGCCGTATCGGTCACAGATTTTATACAAAGTGTGCTCATAGTTGTCGGACTTGTTGCGGCAGTATGGTATTTACTGGAAATTACCGGCGGTTTTCAGTCGGTAATTGCACAGGCACCGGAAAATACTTTTAAATTCCTGCCGGAAAATAAACCGTTTTCCATTATTGACTGGATAGGCGCATGGATGGTGGTGGGACTCGGATATATTCCTTCCCAGGATATTTTCCAGCGTGCAAATGCTGCGCGCAATGAAAAAGCTGCCGTGCGCAGCATGTATATCGGCGCAGGATTATATATTGTGATCGCCATGTTGCCGCTTTTTATTACATTATGTGCAAAGGTAATTGCGCCCGATACCGATTTCAGCGATGGTCAGGCGATCGTGATCAACACCATTCTGCAAAATACACCTGTCTGGGTGCAGATATTATTTTTTGGTGCATTATTATCTGCCGTACTGAGCACATGCAGCGGTGCAATTCTGGCGCCCGCAAGTATACTTGCCGTGAATTTTATTAAACCGATTTCAAAAAAAGTGTTTTCAGACAGGCAGATGACACAATTATTACGGGTGAGTGTGGTATTAATTTCTATTGTGTCGATCGGTATGAGCGTCATCAAATATAATATTTATGATCTTGTAAGTGAATCAGCCATTCTCGGAATGGTATCTCTGCTCGTGCCGGTTACAGCAGCATTATATTCCAAAAATGCAACTACTGCCGGTGCTATGTTATCTATGTTTGCCGGCATAACCATATATATTTTATTCGAATACATTTTCCCTGTTCTTCCCATACCTTCCTTTATTCCTGGAACCATTGCGAGTTGCATCGGCATGTATGCGGGAAAATTCTTTCCTGCAGAAAATACAATGCCGGGTACTGAAACCGGTGGTTCGGCATAATGTGCCCGGTTCTTTAGCAGAATCTGCATTTTATTATAACCTCCGGGGCACCTGGTCAATGCCCGGTTCTGCGACGCATGTATTCTTTTGTTTATACCGCGTGAAAGAGATCCGCAAAATCACTTCGCTAACTCAAAATAACATTTCACATGAAAAATCATAGCGTTCACGCAAACCCGTTTGGAGTAAATGGTTGTTACGAATAGTTTTGGTATCGTTAATAATGCAGATATAAAGGTCCCCATGAAAACATTTTTATATGCTGCATCCTTAACCAGGAAAAACAATTTTCTCTTTCAACTTAAATTGGAAAAACCATGAGTTCTCTATCTGATCTGTACGGACGCGGCGTAGCCTTTAAACGATTATTCACACCCGATAAAAAACCGCCGGTGTATTTATTACAGTTCGTCACCAACCGCTGTAATGCTGCCTGTGAACATTGTTTTTACTGGCGTGAATTAAATGAAAAAGTAAAGGAAGAACTCACGCTTGTGGAGTATGAAAAACTTGCGAAATCGCTGGGGCCGATGTTGCAGATCACACTCACGGGAGGCAGTCCTGAATTGCGTTTCGACCTGCCGGAGATCACGGAGATCTATTCCCGCATTTGTAAGCCGGCAAATATGACTTTCTGCATGCTCGGTTTCAGTACCGGCAGAATTGTAGAGCATATGGAGAAAATATTAAAGACCTCTCCGAAGCAGCGTTTTACTGTTGCCATTTCACTCGACGGTTTGCATGAAGAACATGATGAGCTGCGCAGATTAAAAGGGTGCTTCGACCGTGTGGTGGAAACATTTAAACAACTCGGTGAAATGAAAAAACATTATCCGAATCTTCGTCTTGCAGTGGGAACAGTTGTACATGGAATGAATTATGAGACCGTTGGAAAAACTGCATTATGGGCAAGGCAAAATCTTCCCATCGATCTGCTTAAACCAATTCTTGTTCGCGGAAAAGTAGAAGCCAATCATCATTCACCGCTCAACGTGGAAACGCTGAATGAAACATGTGTGAATACGTATGTAAATGTTCTTGACCGCGATCGTCAATGGGTAAACGGACAACAGGGCGGTATGCGCACGGCAATGGATTATGTGATCTCCACCAAGGAAACCATTCAGCGTGAACTCATCACCCAGATCGGTATGACGAAAACAGCAAGGCATAAATGTGCGGGCGGGCGGGAAACTGCGGTTATTTATCCGAACGGAAATGTCGCCGGCTGTGAAGTACGCGACGATATTCTCGGAAATGTTCGCGAAGTGAATTATGATCTCAAAAAAATATGGCTGGGTGAAAAAGGTGATCAATTCAGGGCAACTACCGGCTGCGTGGAAGAATGTAAAGGATGCTACCATCATTGCTTTTTAAGCCCGACCGTTTTTCGCACACCGGCCTTGTGGCCAAAGGTGGTAAAAGCGGCGATGGATGTGTATAGGAATAATAGGCAGTTCAGAGCAGCATGATGGGGGAAATGAAAGATGAAAAATGAAAGATGAAAGAGGAAAATGAAAAATGAAAGATGAAAAATGAGATTAGATTCTCTTAACTTGATGATAGTATTTTTTGGGGCATTATTTTATTTCGTTTCGATATTCAAATCCCGATACCTGATACCTGATACTTGATACTTGATACCTGATACCTGATACCTGATACCATTCGATAAAAGTAACAGCCAGTTCAGAGCAGCGGGAGGAGAAAATGAAAGATGAAAAATGAAAAATGAAATTTGATTCTCTTAAAAAGAAAGTAGCTCTGTTTAAGAAACTTATATATGCCGATTCGATTAACAAATCCCGATACCTGATACTTGATACCTGATACCTGATACCATTCGATAAAAGTAACAGCCAGTTCAGAGCAGCG
>CAYTFT010000071.1:0-5735 GCA_964437155.1 uncultured Chitinophagales bacterium
AAGTCCTTACCATTGTCTCGATATCAGCCCTGTTCGTGATGTCATGCATAATCATTTCAGTGTGCCGCCAAGTTAACAATCTTTATTCGCACTTAACCTTTTTTAACTTTGACACCTGTTTTATCGCATAATATATGTGGCTAATTTTGGCCTCCGTTTTTTGACCAAACTTTGAAATTATGGATACTGCTGCCTCTTCGATAGACATTAAAGAATTAAACGAGCGCATTCACCGGGAAAGCGCATTTATTGACCTCCTCAGAATGGAAACCGGTAAGGCGATCATCGGACAAAAATATATGATCGACCGGTTGCTCCTGGGATTGCTTTCTCAGGGACATATTTTGCTGGAAGGTGTACCCGGCCTCGCCAAAACACTTGCAATTAAAACATTGTCTTCTGCCATCAACGGTAAATTTTCGCGCATACAGTTTACACCCGACCTGTTGCCTGCCGATCTTATCGGTACGATGATTTATAACCAGAAAGAAAATGCATTCAGCGTGCGCAAAGGGCCCATCTTCGCAAATTTTATTCTTGCAGATGAGATCAACAGAGCACCGGCAAAAGTACAAAGCGCATTACTCGAAGCAATGCAGGAACGGCAGGTTACTATCGGAGATAAAACATATTCTCTCGAAGAGCCTTTTCTCGTACTGGCAACACAAAATCCTATTGAACAGGAAGGAACGTATCCGCTGCCAGAAGCACAGGTGGACAGGTTCATGATGAAAGTGGTAATTAATTATCCCGAGAAGGAGGAAGAGAAACTCATCATCCGGCAAAATGTGCAGGGTGCGGCATTAAAAATATCTGCCGTCGTGAAACCGGAAGAAATTATCGCTGCAAGAAATCTTGTGCGGGAAGTGTATATGGACGAAAAAATTGAAAATTATATTCTCGATATAGTTTTTGCCACGCGTAAACCGGAAGCATATAAACTGGCGAAATTAAAACACCTCATTGCGTATGGCGGGTCACCACGCGCTTCTATCAACCTGGCATTGGCGAGTAAAGCCTATGCATTTATTAAGCGCCGCGGATATGTTATTCCCGAAGATGTGCGCGCCGTTTGTCATGATGTATTGCGTCATCGCGTCGGACTCACCTATGAGGCAGAGGCTGAAAATATTACGCCTGAAAATATCATTTCAGAAATCATTAACGTGGTGGAGGTGCCGTAAATAACTGTGACGCGATGGAGAGATATATGCAGCAGCTCATCTGGCAAATGCATACTTTAAATGTGGCAGTATGAAAATTACAATAAATGAAAATTTGCAAACACGGATGCAATCAGAATTAAAGGATACGGATACGCATACCCGGTATTTGCAATTTCCTTTTATTGCTCCGGTTACAGCATTTAATAACCGGGTTTTCACACGTGCTGCCGGAATGTTGCAGCAATTTGATACGATTTTATTTTCACCTTTTGCTAAATCCCGCATCCTTTTAACAGTGTATGGATAAAGCGACGCTGCTGAAGAAAGTCCGCCTTATCGAAATAAAGACTAAAGGCATTTCCCAGAATATATTTTCCGGGGAATATCATTCTGCTTTTAAGGGACGGGGAATGAGTTTCAGTGAAGTGCGGGAATATGCTTTTGGCGACGATGTGCGCAATATTGAATGGAATGTTACTGCCCGGATGAATCATCCGTATATAAAGGTTTTCGAAGAAGAACGGGAATTAACGGTGATGCTGCTTATTGATATCAGCCGCTCGGCATATTTCGGAACCAAATCGCAGATGAAAAATACGCTCATCACCGAAATTGCTGCCGTCTTATCATTTTCGGCGATCAATAATAATGATAAGGTAGGCGTGATTTTATTCAGCGACAGGATCGAGAAATTTATCCCGCCCAAAAAAGGAAAATCACATATTTTGCGCATTATAAGTGAGTTGCTTGAAGTGGAACCCGAGGGAAAGGGAACCAGCATTGCAACCGCACTTGAATATTTCAGCAACGTGGTAAAGAAAAAAAGTATCGCATTTGTATTCAGCGATTTTATGGACAGCGGTTATGAAAAACCGCTTCAGGTGGCAGCCCGCAAACACGACGTGATAGGCGTGCATATTCACGACAAGCGGGAAGAAGAATTGCCGGATGCCGGTATTGTGCTTATGTATGATGCAGAGAAAAATGCCCGGATATGGGTGGATACTTCCAACCGGAAAGTGCGCGACAATTACAGGAGAAATTTTTTAAAGAATGTCGCCGGATTCCGTGCACTCTTTTTAAAAAGCGGTGCCGATACCATCAGCATCCACAGCCAGCAACCCTATATCAATGAGCTGCATGCATTTTTCAGAAAGAGAATCAGAATGCGGTAGAAGAAATTATGAAACAGTTATTGTGCATACTTATCGGTTTTTGTGTTTGCCTGGAATTATCCGGACAGGTAACTGTTCAATCGCATCTGGAGAAAAATGATTTTCTCATCGGTGATTATATCCATGTGCGCATTTCTGTTGTCGGCGATTCAGATATAATTTATGCATGGCCTTCGGCGGAGGAGATCGCTTCTTTCGATGTAATTTCTGCCGACCCTTCGGATACCCTTCGCGCAAACGGTAAAATGGAGATCAGGCAGGATCTTATTTATAGTGTATACGATTCGGGAGCATACTATTTTCCGCAAATCGCAATGGCATATAAAAAATGGCGCGACACCACTACGTATTATGCATTTTCAGATTCTGTACCGTTTATGGTAAGGACAGTTCCGGTAGATACCACGCAGGCGTTCAGGCCGATCAAGGGTGTGCGCGATGTGCGCGTAAGAAATTATACGCTCTTGTATTGGATCGGCGGATTTGTTTTATTGTCTGTTATCGGGGCAGTTATTTATCTTATCTTTTTTAATAAAGAAAAAAAGAAAGCCGTTGCTCCTATTGTTACTCCTGTTTCATTGTATGTTCTCACAATAAAAAGATTAAAGGAACTCGACGAAAAAAAACTCTGGCAGCAGGATGAACTGAAATTATATTATTCAGAGCTCACCGACATCATCCGTTATTATATGGAACACCGGTTTGAGATCAATGCAATGGAAAGCACAAGCGAAGAAATAATTGCACAGTTGTCGCATTTTAATATGCCGGTTCAACAGATAGAAAACATCCGGTTTGTTCTGGAAATTGCCGACATGGCGAAATTTGCGAAATCGAAACCATTACCCGGTGAAAATACGCAGGCGTTTCAATACGCAATGGCATTTGTGGAAAATACTAAACCGGCTGAACCGGAAACAACAGCCCAATCATGAAGGAATTTCTCACGGACATACGATTTGAAGACCCCTGGTTTTTTCTGTTGCTGGCATTGGTGCCGCTGTTCATTTATTTTTATAAAAAGAGAAGTAGCGACAAATATGTTGCTTTTAGCATTTCTTCCTCCGAAGGTCTTTCGGGTGCGCATATAAAGTCTGCCAGGATACAATGGCTCCCGGTACTTTTTCTGTTGCGTATACTCAGTTTTGTTTTGATCGTTATTGCATTAGCAAGGCCGCAAACAGGATTCAGCAATAAAAGGATCAGCACACAGGGAATTGATATTGTTTTATCTCTTGATGTTTCGGCGAGTATGTACGCGATTGATTTTAAACCCAACCGGATGGAGGCTGCAAAAGTAGCAGCGAAGGAATTTATTGATGGTCGTCCGAATGACCGTATCGGGCTTGTGGTTTTTGCAGGCGAAACATTTACGCAATGCCCCGCAACTTTGGATCACGAATTATTGAAGCAGCAGGTAGATAATGCCGACGGATGGTATTTAAAAGATGGAACAGCGCTGGGCGACGGCTTATTCATGGCTGTGAACCGATTATCAGATACTACGAATATCAACGGCAAGGTGATTATTCTGCTGACGGACGGTGTGCGAATGGGCGGGAAATTTTCTCCGGTTGATGCGGCAAATGCTGCCAAGCAACTCAACATCAGAGTGTATACCATTGGCGTTGGTTCCGAATCTGACCGCCCGATCCCGGTGCTCGACAAAAACGGAAGAATGGTATTTGAACTCGACCCGCGGATCTCGTTCGATGATGAGCCGTTGAAAGAAGTTGCAGGATTAACCGGCGGACAATATTTTAAAGCGACGTCTAAAGAAAAATTAGTTGAAATTTATAAGGAGATCGATCAGATCGAAAAACATAAGATCGATGTTGATATTACACGGCGGTATGACGAACAGTTTTATTATTTCGCATTGGCCGGTATAATACTCATCATGATCGAACTGAGTTTACGTTATACAATTTTCAGAACACTGACATAAATGCAATTCGAAAACAGCAACTGGTTTTATCTGTTATTTTTTCTGCCGATGGCGGTATTGCTTTTTTATGCATGGGTGGAATGGCGCAAAAAGAAAATAAGCCGCATCGGAGATGAACAACTTGTGCTGCAACTGATGCCACGCAATTCGCTGAAAAGAAAAGGTATTAAACTGGCGATCCTGCTCATTGCATTGGCAAGTATGATCACCGGGCTTGCCAATTTGCGCATGGGTTCAAAAAAAGAAAAGGTAAGCGGCGAAAGCGCAGAAGTCATTATTTGTTTTGATGTTTCCAACAGTATGCTTGCGGAGGATGTAAAACCCAGCAGGATCATGCAGGCAAAACTGACAGCATCTCAACTCATCGAAAAACTCGCATCCAATAAAATAGGACTCATCGTATTTGCCGGCAACAGCTATGTGCAAATGCCGCTGACAAATGATGCGCGGGCTGCACTCATGTATCTCAATACGATCAATACCGGAATGGTATCGGCGCAGGGAACAGCGATCGGCAATGCACTGGAAACCGCCCTCAAAGAATTTGAAGAAGGCGGTGATGAAAAATCAGGAAAGGGAAAGGCGATCATTATCATTACTGACGGAGAGAGCCATGATGAAAATGCTATCGCCATGGCAAAAAAAGCCGCGGACGAAAATATTGAAGTCATTACGGTGGGCGTCGGGACTCCTGCAGGCGGGCCCATTCCGTTGAAATCGGGAAATACCGTCGCAGGTTTTAAAAAGGACCGTGCCGGAAATATTGTTCTCACCAAACTGAATGAAAATGCCCTCCGCGAAATCGCAGATGCTTCCGGTGGTGTATATTTGAATGCAGCGGAAGGGAGGAAGGCGATCCAGACTACCTATGCAGAAATTGACAAGCTCGATAAAACAAAAGATAATGAATATGCATTTACGGAATATGCAAATCATTTCCAGATATTTCTCGGTCTGGGATTGATGTTGATCACACTCGAATTTTTTATGTCGGATAAAAAACCTTTATGGATCAGGAAGATCCGGTTATTTGATGCTAAAAACAAATAATATGAAAGCGGTAGTATTCACATTATGTTGTGCCTCCTGCATTACCTTGTTTTCACAAACGGAAAACAAGATTATTCAGGAAGGAAATGAAAAATATAAACAAAATGATTTTACCGGAGCACAGGAGAGTTATAATAATGCCTTGAAGTCCAATCCGGAGAGTGAAGCGGCAAATTACAATCTCGGCAACGCGCTCTATCAGCAAAAAAATTACGAGCAGGCCACCGGACAATATAAACAGATCGCCGAAAGCACAACCGATCCGAAATTAAAGGCAGATGCCTATCATAATCTTGGCAATGCGCTGCTCGGGCAAAAAAAATATCAGGAGAGTGTCGATGCTTATAAGCAGGCGCTGCATTCCAATCCGGATGATGCCGATACAAAATATAATCT
>CAYTFT010000071.1:5835-8853 GCA_964437155.1 uncultured Chitinophagales bacterium
CAACAGCAGCAAAAGCAAAATAATCAGCAAAATAAACAGGATCAGAAAAAACAGGATCAGGATCCCAAACCCGATCAGCAAAAACAACAGCAGGACAAGCAGCAGCAATCACAACCGAAGCAATATTCAAAAGATGAACTCGACCGCATTTTACAGGCGCTGAATGCAGATGACAAAAATGTGCAGGATAAAATAAACAAACAAAAAGTGCAGGCAACCAATTCGGGTTCCGAAGAAAAAGACTGGTGAGGAAATGAAACAGTTTCTGTTGATCCTATATATTGCAGTTACAATGGTGCATGGCTTTGGCCAGGCAACACTTTCGGCTACGGTAAATAAAAATAAAGTCGCCGTCACCGAACGTTTCCAACTCACCATCACCTTATCCAACGGCGGTAATATTAAAGATTACAAGGCGCCATCCATGAGTGATTTTATGATCCTCGGCGGCCCCAATCAATCCTCCAGCTATTCAAGCTTTAATGGCCAGGTGAGCCAGTCCGTTTCCTATTCCTATGTATTGCAGGCTAAATCAACGGGCACATTTACGATCGGAGCCGCCTATGTAAAATCAGGAGATAAAACATTGTCCTCCCAACCCATTACCGTTGAAGTGTATGAAAAACAAGCGAGCACACAGAATAATCAAAACAACCAAAAACAGGATCAGAATAGCGGTCAGACATCCATCGATGATTATCTCTCACAAAATGTTTTTATAAAAACACTTCCGGATAAATCAATTGTATATAAAGGCGAAACCGTTTCTGTAACCTATAAATTATATATCGGAAAGGGAATTGATATTTATGATTATGCAGTATCTCAACGCCCGAAATATGATGGATTTTATGAGCAGTCGGTAAATATTGCAGATCAGCGGCTGACTTCTGAAACGGTGAACGGCAAAGCATACAGCGTATTGATGTTCAAGCAGTCCATACTCACACCACAGAGAACCGGCACACTCGAACTCGACCCGCTTACACTCGATGCAATATTTGGTGTGCAGGTGCAGCGCAAGCGTTCCGATTCCAGTGATCCGTTTCAGAATATGATTGACCGGTATTTTAATGATCCTTTCGGTTCGAGTTTGCAACAGGTAAAATTTTCGCTTGCTTCCGGTCGTGAAAAAATTACAGTACGTGATTTACCCGCCAATGCGCCTGCCGATTTTAACGGTGCCGTTGGAAATTTCACCATGAAAACAGAACTCAATGCAACACATACAAAAACCGATGAGCCGCTCACATACAGAATAATAATAAAAGGAAATGGTAATCTCGATCTCTTCAATCCGCCTCAATTGAATTTACCGCCGGGATGGGAAACGTATGATCCTAAAACTTCTGTAGCCGGCAATGCAAAAACATTTGAATATTTATTGATCCCCCGTTCACCGGGAGCATTTTCCATTCCGGCATATACATGGTCTTTTCTGGACCCTTCAAAAAATAAATTTGTGACATTGGAGTCAGATGCATACGCAGTGCAGGTTGAAGAAGGCCCCGGCTATAACCCCGCTACCGGAAATTATGCTGTTAATAAAGAAGATGTGGAAATGCTTGCACGGGATATTCGGTATATCAAAAAGGATGCACCCGATTATATAACTGCTGATCACCATCTTTTCGGAAGCGCCGGATTTTATGCATTACTCGGAATTCCTTTTATTGCAGGTGCGGGCGCATACTTGTTTACGGCGAAAAGAAAAAAGCGCGAAAAAGATACAGTATCCATGAAAAACAGGCGTGCTAATCCTGTTGCGAAAAAACGCCTTGCAAAGGCAGCCTCCCATTTGCATGCACCCGATAAAAAATTATTTTTCGATGAAGTAATTAAAACAATCTGGGGATATCTGGGCGATAAACTGAATATGGCACAAAGTGATCTCACAAAAGAAAATATTCATGATCATCTCATGCGTAAACATGTAACGGAGGCAACCGCGGCTGATACATTGCAATTGCTGGATACCTGCGAACTTGCATTGTTCGCGCCGCAATTAAGTACCGCATCCCCGGATATCGTGTATAAAAAGGCACTTGATCTTATCGCACAACTGGAAAATGAATTAAAATGAAAAAGGCGGTTATCGGCGGCATATTGATTATACTTTCCATGCAATGGATGCATGCGCAAACCGATTCTGTGATAACACCGCCGGATACAACATCTTTTGCTTATGCGAATGTGTTATATGATCAGGGTAAGTATGCCGATGCCGCTGTCGTTTATACGAATTTGCTGCACTCCGGCGGACCCTCTGCGGAATTATATTATAATCTGGGAAATTGCTACTATAAATTAAAGCGCACCGGCCCCTGTATTTTAAATTATGAACGGGCACGTGCCCTGGATCCGGGTGATGAAGATATTGCTTATAATGCGGACCTTGCGGGGTTGCTTATCAGGGATAAAATGGAGTCGGTGAATGAAATGCTCTTACTGATCTGGTGGCGCTGGTGCATTACACGTTTCCCCCTGCATACGTGGACGATCGTATCTCTCCTTGCGCTGTGGATCGCAGCGGCCGGATTTTTAGTATATCGATTCAGCAGGGAATACAAACCACAAAAAAACGGATTCACTATTTTTCTTTTTGCATGCATTGTTTTTTTTGTTTGCATAATTGCAGCCTTCGGACGTAATGCGTACGATAAACAATATTCCTTTGCTGTGGTAATGGCGCCGAGCAGCATCATTAAAAGCGAACCGGGTGAAACCGGCACCAACCTGTTTTTAATTCACGAAGGGCTGAAGATCAGAATACTGCATCCGCAGGAAAACTGGACCGAAATAAAAATGCCCGACGGTAATGTGGGCTGGATCAGAAATGCGGATATTGAAAAGATCTGATGCCGCATCAGCTTTATCAATCTGAAATACCTTTTTATCAATGATTCTTACCTGATACTTGCTGCGTCAATTTCTGCTGCATGCTCTGATGATCAAAAAAAACAGTGCTGCATGCCGTATCTGTTGCAGATCAATGATGCAGAACGGATTATGCAAACC
>CAYTFT010000072.1:0-8796 GCA_964437155.1 uncultured Chitinophagales bacterium
ACAGATTTGTTCTTCGAATTTTTAATTACACCAACTGGAATTTCTCCTCCTATTGAAATAAATTCTGGTTTGTTCACCTTTTCTCCCGGCTATAGTCAGATTGCAGTTTCGATGGAAGGAAACAGATTTGCATTGCCTGACGGAGACCAGGTTCAGATTTATAATTTTGACAGATGTACGGGCTCGATAAGTAATGGCCTGACTATCTATAATGATGATGTATCTGACTATAATAGTTACTATGGTTGTTCATTCAGTCCAGACGGATCTAAACTTTACGTTACTTATAGTGAATTCTTCCCATTTCACTCAAGGATATATCAATATTGTTTTGATTGCGGAATGGATGTAAACGATACCAAAATCCTTATATATAATTATCCTGATCCGGATAATTATTGGATAGGCCAACTTCTCACCGGTCCCGATCAAAAAATCTATTTCGGTACCCCTTACTTAGAAGCACCCAATAATATATTTTCGACAGAGAATATGCACCTGAGTATTATTAATCAACCTGACAATCTGGGATTAACCTGTGATATTGACACAAATGTAATTTCATTAGGTGGAAGAAGAAATCTTGGAGGCCTCCCCAATATGCCCAACTACTCTCTTGGCCCACTGGTTGGCAGTGAGTGTGATACACTGTTGGCTATTACCACTCTATCCAAACCAAACGGAATAAACCTCTACCCCAATCCGGCTGCAGACCAGATCCATTTCTCAGGTAATGCCGCCTATTCCGGAAGTCACGTACAATTGCATATCTTTAATTTGCTGGGGGAAGAAGTTTTTTCCTTGAGTAATTTAACTTTTAATTCGGCAATTAATTTACCGGAATTGAGCAATGGATTATATGAAGTGGTTTTGGAAAACGGGTTAGGAAGGTTGTTTATGGTTGAATTGGTGATTCAGCGGTGATATCTTTTATTTCGGTAGGCGGGGTAACAAACCGATAGAAAAAAATTATTATAACACCAACAGAGCACCCTGATCTGTCTTTTTTAAAATAATTTTATCCCCCAAAAAACTTCTCATTTTTCATTTTTCATTTTTCATTTTTCATTTTTCATTTTTCATTTTTCATTTTTCAAAACTCCGTCCAATCCTTCTTCCTCGTCAGCTTTAAATCCTGCAGCACACTCGCTTTTACATTAATATTAAAAATATAGCTCTGGCGCAATCCGAAAGGAACCCACCTGAATCCCATTTCCCAGCAATGGATTTCACGGTAAATATTAATGCTGGTATACGTAAAATCCTTTAATTGAAAATCATATCCCGTTGTTGCCTGTATTTTCCAGTTGGGGGTAAGATTAATATCACCGCCGATATTAACTGATTGTGTTGTGGAGAGAGAATCCACACCTTCGAATGTAGGTGTATTATTCACGCGTAAATTATAGCTTACATTAATGCTCCACGGCACTTCAAAATCTATATAGTCTGACGGATTCGACCATACCATTTCCCGTTCTTCCGGAGTTCCTGCGTTCGTATGCATCTCCGGGTTTTCTTTGCGCGAAGATTGAAATTCTGTTGCCACGCTCACCGATCCGCCGTTGAACCGTCCGATACGATGATTCACATCCCATTCAAACTGATCGATATTGCGCCCGAGTGTATCTAAAATGTACGGATCGAAACTTCCGGAAAAATTTAATCGTACGTTTTTGAATAAAGTAGTGTATCCGTTAAATCCCAGATCCGATAAATTCAGGGAATCAGCTGCGAGATTATAAGAAGAACCAAAGGAAAAACTTTCGAGCAGTTTTATTTTTTTCTCATGATTGACAGAATCCTTTTTGGAAAACACTTTCATCTCCAGCGTGTTGCCCACATTCAGGCTAATGCTGCCAATGGTGCCATGACCGGGGCCTCCGTAAACGGACCCGTCAAATATGGAATACGTGGTGGGCGCTGTTGCATCCGGCGAGGCATAATAATCTCCGTAATAACCGTATTTGGAGGCGCCAAAATCAGGCGTATAATTAAATCCCACAGAGGGTGTCATCACGTGCCGTATCGCTTTTATTTTTCCATTGAACTGTGCCGTTGAATATATTTTTGTATTGAAACCGGCACCCATATTAAAATACCTTGCTGCACGGAAACCATTTACCGTATCGGTGTGCACATAATTAATTGAATATACCAGGCTGTCCTCACCGGTGGGCGTTTGAATTGTATCGGTAGTTGTATCAGGTGCGTATGTTTTGCGAATGGTTTCCAGATACCAGTTTTCATAATAATTAATACTCGGACTGAAAGTAAAATATTTCAGAAATTTCACGGGTGCCGATGCAGAGGCACGATGCTGAATGCCGTTGCGTAACTTATCCAGTGTTTCCGGTGAAAAGAAAAGTGAATCGGGCGTTGTAATGGTATTTTGTCCGTTCATCGAATAGGATACACCCAGCTGGTAGAGAAAACTATTTTTATTATCGGTAAGTTTTTTGAGCGGATATATCCTGTTCATTGTCAATGCAAATTCCGGCAATGTCGCATTTATTATGTCATTGTCGGTGGACTGACTATGCCGCAATGCAGCAGTGAATGAAAAAGGCGTTCCGGCAAACTGGTGCCAGTACGAAACACTCGAATTCAACTGATTGGTGAGGTACGAAGATGTATAGGAGTTATTTTGAAGAAAATCAGTGGAGCCAAGGTTGACATTGGCGCCGAATTTACTGTTCGGTCTTGCCTTGGGATCCTGATTATGTGTCCACCGTATAAAAAATCCTTTGTCCTCCCGGTAATCGGGAGCAAAATCAAATCCGTATTTATTTTTAGTATAATCCGCTGCAAAACTGCCATTAAATTTATACCGGAGATTATACCGCGAGGCAGCATGTAATCCCCAGCTGCCACGTGAATAAATATCACCGGTCAGGGAGAGGTCATAATAATCGCTTAAAGCAAAATAATATCCGCCGTTCCTGAAAAAATAACCCTGCGTAGAGTGATTTCCATATTGGGGAATGAGCAGGCCTGACGTTTGACCGCGTTTTATGGGAAAAATACCAAAGGGTAAAAACAAGGGCGTGGGCACATCAGCGATCACAAGATTGGCGGGACCGGTTACAGCAATCTTTTGCGGTATCACTTTTGCCCTGCGTGCCCCGATATAAAAATGCGGATGATCCAGATCACAAGTGGTATAATGTAATCCTTCCCCGAAATAAGAATCATCTTCCTGTTTTTTTGCAGCTTCAACAGAAATAAAACCGCCGCCTTCTTCTGCTCTGAAATAAAATATTTTTCCCTTCTTCGTTCCGAAATTATAACACATATCCTCTGCGGTAAATGCTTCCTCGCCATCCTTAAAAAAAACAGGTTCCTTCTTTTTGCCGGTACTGTCGGTAAGTTGTTTCGCGCAAATCGTTTTCGATTCCCAGTCAAACTGAATAAAATCTGCCTTCAGATAAAAGGTCTTATACGTGATAACACCGCTCGCATAAATAAATGTTCGTCCGGAATCAATGTCATACACAATGGAATCAACACCGCTGTATTTGATCACATCATCCAGCGCATCGTTCGATAATTTATACCATAAAGTATCGGCATTGAGGGCTGTTGAGTCGGCCTCCGTGGAATCGGCGATCACTAGGGAATCAGGAGCCTGTGCGACAGCAAAATGCACATCTGCACCGTTGGCTTGCTCAAAAAAATATACAAAATCACCGCAATAAGCATTGAAATGCATACTACAGACGAACCATAAAATCGTTATAGGTAAAAAACCTTTCCGCACCGGTATTTTTGGAATAATTTTAATACTTAAATGCTTTTGGTACAGTAATTATTGTGCAAAGCTATTGAAATTATGAAACTCACGATCAGCCGCAATACAATCGCCATCACTTCCGTCGCCTTGTTATTCATTTTGCTAAGTTCATTCAGTTCGGCAAAAACGGGTGCAAACGGCAATGCCGGAACCTATCAGTTAAAGACCGTTGTGATCGATGCAGGGCATGGCGGCCACGATCAGGGCTGTAGCGGAAGCAGTTTCCTTGAAAAAAATGTTGCCCTGAGTATTTCTTTGAAACTCGGTGCACTTATCGAAAAGAATTTTCCCGATGTAAAAGTGATTTACACCCGTAAAACAGATGTATTTGTCGAATTATACGAGCGGGCGAATATTGCAAACCGAAACAATGCCGATCTCTTCATTTGTATTCACTGCAATGCAAACCCAAGTACATCTCCGTACGGAACAGAAACATATGTAATGGGATTGCATAAAACAGAAGCGAATCTTACGGTGGCGAAACGGGAGAACGATGTCATCCTCATGGAAGATAATTATTCGCAGCATTACGATGGATTCGATCCGAATAATCCCGCATCGCATATTATTTTTTCACTCAACCAGCATGCATTTATGGAGCAAAGCATTTTGTTTGCCGGATCGGTGGAAAAATATCTGAAATCAAATGCAAAACGTTCGAGCCGCGGAGTGAAACAAGCCGGGTTTCTTGTATTATGGAAAACGGCAATGCCGAGTGTACTCATCGAAACGGGATTTTTAACGAACGGAAATGAAGCGAAATATTTAGGATCATCCGACGGACAGGACAAGATCGCCGAAAGTATTTTATATGCATTCAGAGATTATAAGAATGATATGGAAAATAATTCCGGCCAGGTGAACAGTGAGGTGATCACAAAAATTGAACAGGAGTCGGAGGCAACGCAGCAGGCGGAGCAGACCGAAACAAAATCAGAAACTACTTCCGCAAATACAGAGAATACCGGAGTTGCATTCAGCGTTCAGTTCTATGCCAGCGAAACGGAAGAAAAAACCACAAAATTTGCAGCATTGAAAGATGAATCCATATCCTGGGTAAAAGAAAACGGGATGTATAAATACAGGATCGGTCCTTATGCCTCTCTGGATATCGCCACAAAAAAGCAGAGCCTCGCCCGCAGCGCCGGTTATAAGGACGCATTTGTGATCGCATTGAAGGATGGGAAACGCATTTCGATCGAAGAAGCAAAGGCGCTTGCCGGTAAATGAAACGGTCCGGTTCCAAACTTTTCATAATTTAGCACATATAAAATCAGATCAGGTTGAAAATTTCTAACGAAACGAAGGTGGGGATATTGGCGGCCGCGGGTATTGCCGTGCTGTTCATTGGATATAATTTTCTGAAAGGCATCAATGTTTTTAATAAGGGAACCGATTACAAGGCAGAATATGCACATTCCGGCGGTTTACTGGTTGGCGACCCAATTCAGGTGGACGGATTTACCGTAGGACGGGTGAAAGAAGTGGCATTGCAGGAGGATCAGTCGGGCGTTGAAGTAACTTTTAATTTCACGGAAAACATTAAAATACCGGAAGATTCTTATGCACTGATCAGAGGTAACCTGATGGGTGAAAAATATGTGCAGATAACCCTGGGAAAAAGCCCTACCCTTTTACCGAAGGGCGGAATTATCAACGGCAGCATTGAAACAGATCTCGCCAACACGATAAGCGCCGAATTCAAACCCATTTCCGATAAAGTAAAAACCATGCTGAGTTCGATGGATACTGCCATCAATGTTTTACGCGGCATTTTTACTGCGGAGGTTACCGATGATTTCAAGGCAAGCATGGCGAATATCAAAAAAACGCTCGAATCATTTAATGAATCGGCTATGAAAGTAAATGCGCTGATCTCTAAGGAGGAAGGAAATATTGATTCTATCATTTCTGATGTTTCAGGTATTACGAATTATGTGAACAGCAGCGAAAAAGATGTAAAAGCGATCGTTACCAATCTCAAAAATTTATCCGATTCTCTCAATACGGTAGAATGGCACGACCTGAGTGTTCAGTTTGCACTGGCTGCGGAAAATATTAATAACTTATCGGGTAAGATCAACGAAGGCGAGGGCAGCCTCGGCATGCTCGTCAACGACAAGCAATTGTATCTCGACCTGAATAAAACACTTGTCACGCTCGACTCAGTGTTGAATGCATTCGGAAAAAATCCTGAGATCAGATTACGTTTATTCGGTAAATAAGATCGTGCAGGCATTCAAAAAAATCTTGTCAGGAAAAATTTCGGGGTTTCTGCAATTCCCGTTCCCGATACTGAGTATTGTAATTTTCAGTACACAGGCATTTTCTCAGGCACCGCCGCCGACAAAAATCGACACGTCCACTATTGAAATTAAAAGCGCGGATTATCTCGAGATCATTCAGCGCAAAAATGTAAGCTTTAACCGGCTTGTGAATCATGTTGTGCTGGTGCAGAAAGATCTCACTTTATATTGCGACAGCGCTTTATTATTCAAATCACAGAATCTTGTAAAAGTTTATGGCCATGTGCATTTTGACCAGGCAGATTCCGTGCAGGCATACGGGGATTCTGCGATTTACGACGGTAACACTAAAATGGCGCGGCTCTTTCAGCATGTAAAACTGACGGATAGATCCATGACGCTTACCACCGATCAGCTCGCCTATAACCTGAACACAAAAATCGCGACGTATGCGGGAGGAGGCACGCTTACCGACGGTGAAGCGGTGCTTACAAGTGAAACAGGATATTATTACGCCGAAACGAATGATGCTTTTTTCAAGAGGAATGTAAAACTCACGCATCCTGATTACGGACTGGAAGCCGACACGCTGCAATATAATACTGCTTCGGAGACAGCTTATTTTCACGGTCCGACAAATATTTTCAATAAAGAAAGTACGGTTTATTGCGAACACGGATATTACAGAACCAATTCGGGGATCGCAGTATTTCACAATAACGTGAAAATGCATAATCCGCCGCAGGAATTAAGTGCCGACAGTATTTATTACAACAGGGAAACCGGAATAGGAAAAGCCTACCGCCATATTATTTTCACTGATACCGCCAGAAATATTCTGCAATACAGCAATATCGCAGAATACGATGAGATACATAATACGATTCTCTCCACAAGCGGATCGGTGGCAGGATATATAATTGAACAGGATACATTATTCATTGGCGGAGATACGATTCGCACGATTCAGGACAGTCTGAAACGACGCACCATGTTTGTGTATCATAATGTGCGGATATTCAAGTCCGATATCCAGGGGCGATGCGATTCACTCAGTTATACAGATATGGATTCGGTACTGCGGATGTACGGCATGCCGGTGATGTGGAGTGATTCGACGCAATTTACAGCCGACACAATCAATATGATCATGCGGAATGGGGACCTCGAGGAGATACAGTTATTTTCGAACGGATTTATTATCAATGAAGATGACAGCCTCATTTATAACCAGATCAAGGGCAGAGTGATATACGGCTATTTTATCGACCGCGAACTCCGGCGAATTAAAGCAGTGGGGAACGGAGAAAGTATTTATTTCGGAAAGGATGATGCCGGCGGATATATCGGCGTAAATAAAATGGAATGCAGCGAAATTTATATTTATCTCAACAACAAAAAATTTCACCGTATCACATTTAAAAATATTCCCACCTCCGAATTTATGCCGATGCCTTCGGTGAACGTAAAAGATTTCCAGCTAAAAGATTTTAAGTGGGAATACGATAAGCGTCCCGCCTCCCTCGATGAATTACTGCAACCGGCAAATCAGCAGGGATCACAAGAAAATCCCAGTGATGTAAGATCACTCCAGAAAGACGGATAAGATTTTTTTACCACCATCGGATCTTCCACGATCAAAGCCTTATGCACAAGGGCAAGCGGTGCAAAACACATCGCCATGCGATGGTCCTCGTAGGTCTGTATTTCAATTGTATTTTCTGCAGTTGTTTTCCCGGATAAAATCCAACGATCACCGTCCGGGTAAAATTCAACCTTGAACTTCTTTAATTCTGTCTGCAACGCCAAGGTACGGTCCGTTTCTTTGATGCGCAAACTCTCCACACCGGAAATTTTGGCGGGAATTCCCAATGCAGCACACGTGACAATTACTGTTTGTGCGAGATCAGGACAATCTGAAAAATCATATTCAAATTTTTGAGTGCAATCACCCCGGGTTGTCAGTTTCCATCCCGCACCGGTATAAACAGAATCAACGCCCAGTTGCGCATAAATTTCCGGGAGCACACTATCACCCTGCAGGCTGTTTTGCATCAATCCGTTTATTCTAATTTCCGAACCTGAACGCAGAGCACAGGCACTGTAAAAATAAGATGCTGCGCTCCAGTCACTTTCAGCAATCATTTTTCTTCCGGTGTATTTTCCGGGAAACACAGTAAATAAATTCCCTTCCTCTTTATATTGAATACCAAGTGCACGCATGGTCTCTAATGTAAGCCGGATATACGGATAGGATGCGATCTTTCCTTCCAGTTCTAAAACAAGTCCGTGTTCAAGTGCCGGTGCTATCATCAGCAAAGCAGAAATATATTGCGAGCTTATATCGGCTTGCACCTTTAATGAACCGCCGTTAATTTTTTTCCCTCTGATCATGAGCGGAGGAAATCCTTCCTTTACGGTATATGCGATATCGGCACCCAGATACCGCAATGCATCCACTAAAACTTTAACAGGGCGGTTTTGCATGCGGTCACTTCCGGTTAACAACCGTTCTCCCGGTGTGATGGAAAAATATGCGGTGAGAAATCGCATGGCTGTTCCTGCGGCTCCTACATCACAAAGCAGGCTATCGGAATGAAGAATATTATCGAGTGTATTTGTATCGTCCGACGGAGATAAATTTTCAATTGCAAAATCCTGTCCGCACAATGCGCGCATAATAAGCAAACGATTGCTGATACTTTTAGAGCCTTCCAGTGTAATTATTCCGTGCAGTGGCGTTTCGGGCGCCTG
>CAYTFT010000073.1:0-8774 GCA_964437155.1 uncultured Chitinophagales bacterium
AAAATGATTTTTGTTTAAAATATCCGTACCCGATCGTGTAATCTGAATAGGCAATTTTTGTTTCACCGGGAAGATCCTTTGCCACTTTAGCAAGTTCCTGAAATTTCACATGATTATTGATCGCCTGCTGATATTTCTGTTCCATGAACCGGATCTCACCCAGCCAGAAATAACAGGCTGCCTGTAAATTTTCATCGATGGGATTTTCCAGCGACTGCATGAACATTTTATCGGCATCATCATAATTCTTTTGTTCGAGCAGCTGCACACCGCTGTAATAAGACACGCGCTGAAAGGCTTCCTTCAGTTTTGTTGATTTTTGCGGGATCTTTTCAATGATTGCCATTGCCGCTGTGTAATCGTTCGTATTTAAAAGAGATTCAGCAAGAATTTCCTGGGCTTCGGTTTTATTTTTTCCGGAAGGGTACTTCTGCAGGTATTCCTGCATGGCACTGACGGCTGCGGTATAATATTCGGACTCGTAGGATAATTTACCATAGGATAACAATGCATTTTCATGAATTTCTTTATTCACTCCCACGCGGCTTGCTTCCATAAATGCATTTCTCGCCTCTTCCTTTTTACCCATGGCGAGGTAGCAGTTACCATATAAATATTCGATATGCTGATACAGTGTATCATTATCATCGCCGGTTTCTTTCAGTGTGGCAAGTGCACCGCTGTTGTCCCCTGTTTTAAATTGTGTAAATGCGAGCTGATAGTAATCTTCGTCGCGGACATTCTTTGCTTTCTCTATATAAAAACTCAGGTAAGGCAACGCTTTCTTAAAATTATTTTTATTGAAGTATGCCTGACCGAGCAGACTGTTGATCTCCGCATAATACACCAGTTTGGTATCGGCCATCAACGGCTCTGCGTAGTTGATCACCCTTTCGAACTTACCCTGCTGGAAATAAATATTCGTGATATAATACGGTACAACCGAAGCATACGGTGCAACATCTTTTACCACTTCAAAACAGGTGAGTGCATTTTCATAATTACCTTCCTCCTGCTGAATAAAACCGTAATAATAATTCGAGGGCTGATAATATTCACTGTTCTGTTTATCTTTCAACTGCGCAAATAAAATTTTTGCCTCATTGAATCTTTTTTTATTGAACAGGCTGTATGCATACTGAAATTTATATGTGTCCCGCTCTTCAAGCGAAAGATCTTTCACATCCACTTTTTCAAACCAGGTAGCCGCATTCGTATATTCCTTTTTGTTGTAGTAGATTTTACCGAGCTGATTGTAGGCAGAACCGATGAGCACATTTCCCGGATTATTATGCACAAAATCCAGCATTATTTTTTCTGCATCCGGATTACCAAGTTCCACCGCGCAGAGACCCGCATAATATTCACTGTTGGAGACGAATGTAAATATCTCGCCGTTGGTGCCTTCCGGCACTACTGCCGCCACTTTTGTAAAAAGGTCTTCCGCAGCCGCAAACATCTTGTTATCATATAATTCCAGCGCCTTTTTATAATCCCGGTAAATGTCAGTGTACACCATCGATTGCTGACCGGCAAGCCGGAAAGCCGGCAGGCAGCAGATCAGGATGATCACATATTTGATTTTATTTATTTTGAGCATACGTATTAAGATCTGGGTATAACTATTCCAAGTTATTATTTAATGCAATAAAAATTAAGCCTAAAAATACAGACGATAGCAGGCAGTAGAGGTCAATTCATCGACAAATCAATAAACACAGGTTTGTTGATAATGAACGAGTTGCAGCAATTATTTATTATTTCCGGAAATATTCTTTGCACTAACGATCCGGTGTTAACATTCCAGATAAATAAACACTTCGCATTAATATTTATGCAAATGAGGATAATTCACATGGTTGGCGTTGTGCTTTCCTCCGATTTATTCACCCAATGCACATCGCCCTGATAATACCATCTGTTATTGAAACGTGTTCCGGTGATGGTATATTTCAGATGATCGGTTCCGGATTCAAACTTAGTGGTGATGATCATAGTTGCGAGATTACCTGCATTCCCCGCCTCTGTTGTACTGCGCAGAAATCTGGTACTTTGCCAGTCAGGAACCATTTGGCGCACGGAATCAAAACTCGCTTCGGCACCTTTGATAAATTCTGCGTAGGCGGCTTCTGTATCGGAAACCTTTACACCCCGTTGTTCCTCGATCTTACGAAATGTTCCCTTGTCGGGCAGCAAGAATTCTGATTTGCTGAAATTTCCATCCCGCAGCGTGTCAAAAAATTTTCTGGAAAGTGTTTCCACATCAGGAGCGCCGCGTTCTGTTTTCTGGCAGGAAAAGCAGCAACTTACGGCAATGCAGAATACAATGACCTGTTTCATGTGTATGGTTCGTGGTTTCGGGTGTAAAATTTATGTATTTTTTGAACGTGAACAAATTTTTTCGTTTGATTCCTTCAAATAAATTTTAAAAATGAAATGTTCTTTTACCGCCTGAAAATGCATGTTCACGATCACTTATAATTATTGGCTGTGCAGGATTATTGTATTTTCGGCGCGTGATTAAAATGTATACCGATGGTTCTTCAAAGGGAAATCCGGGTCCGGGTGGGTTTGGTGTTATCCTGCGCTACGGGAAACACGAAAAGGAACTATCGGGCGGCTTCCGGAAAACCACCAACAACAGGATGGAACTCATGGGAGTGATCGCCGGCCTCGAGGCGCTCACCAAAGAAGGCCTTGATATCACCATTTACACCGACTCCAAATACGTGGTGGATGCCATTGAAAAACGCTGGATCTATGGCTGGATGAAGAAAGGATTTGCGGGTAAAAAGAACCAGGACCTGTGGATGCGGCTGATGCGGGCGTATGCGCGCCACAAGGTCAGACTGGTATGGATAAAAGGACATGCCGGTCACCCCGAAAATGAACGCTGTGATGTACTTGCCGTGGAAGCGGCGGAAAGCGGCCGTTTACAGGTGGATGACGGGTTTGAAAACAGAAATGAAAGTGAATTTTACCTCGACTGATCAAGAATTTACAGGTCACTGATTCCGTGTAGCCAGTTGCTTCTCGAGAAATTCCTCAATCTTATTCACCATTGAAGTTGAGCCGATATAGAACGGTGTTTTCTGATGCAGTTCTTTCGGATCAATTTCGAGAATTCGGCGGAAACCATTGGAAGCAGAGCCTCCGGCCTGTTCTGCGATGAATGCCAGGGGATTACATTCATATAAAAGCCGCAGTTTTCCCTTCGGCGATTTTGCCGTTTCGGGATAGAGATACACACCACCTTTGAGCATATTGCGGTGAAAATCGGCCACCAGCGAACCGATATAGCGGGAGGTATACGGACGATGTGTTTTTGTATCCTCCTCCTGCGTGTATTTGATATACTTTTTTATTCCTTCGGGAAAATGGACATAATTTCCTTCATTGATCGAATAGATGACTCCTTTCGGCGGGATCTTGATATCCGGATGTGAAAGGCAAAACTCCCCGATGGAGGGGTCAAGCGTAAATCCATTGACGCCGAAACCTGTAGTATACACCATCATGGTGGAGGAACCGTAAATGATATAACCTGCAGCCACCTGCTCGGTGCCTTTCTGCAGAAAATCCTCCAGTGTAGCGCCACCGCTCAGGCTGAGCCTTCTGAAAATCGAAAAAATGGTCCCTATGGAAACATTCACATCAATATTGGATGAGCCGTCGAGCGGGTCAATGAGCACTACATATTTACCGGCTTTCGAAATTGCCCCGTCAAATCCAACATAGGTATCCTCTTCTTCGCTGGCGAAACCACAAACTTCTCCGCCCGCCATCAGTGCATTCATGAACTGATGGTTGGCATATACATCCAGTTTCTGCTGTGTTTCACCGCTCATGTTTTCACTCGACTCAGCGCCAAGTATGTCCAGAAGTCCGGCTTTATTTACCTCGCGGTTGACGATCTTCGCTGCAATACTGATATCCGCAAGCAGTCTTGTAAGCTCTCCCGTTGCGTACGGAAAATCACTTTGTCTTTCAATGATAAACTCACCTAACGTTTTTACCTTCATAAGAGGAGTGGATTGTGGAGGCAAATTTAACACAAAAACTTCCTGTGTTGGTGATATGTGTCAATCGAAGTTGCCGGTGCAGGGAGCCGGGATAACAGGCAAGTTGTCTCACAAAACAACAAAAATTCAATGGGCAAATGGTGATCTCACTTGTCAAACACTGATTTACGCGTTGACTTATATGATAGAATAATTTTAATGCGTAATTATTATTTTTTTGACTGTATTTAATCTTTCATCCCCCACTATAACCAAATAGATGCCAGCGGGCAAATAATTCAAGTCATAATAAAGTTCTTTTCCAACTGTAATTTCACTAAAAACAATTGCACCGACTTCGTTAAGAATTTTTAAGGAAAGATTATTTTCCAGTTCTTGCATCAGGTGAAGGATATTATTTGAAAAGGTCAGGTTACATAAACCATTTGGGTCATTGATATCGGTATATTCTGTTAGTGTAAATGTTTCCGACGGGTATGAGAGTGCTATGTCGGATCCTCTGATTAATCCGATAAAAACATTATATAAATTTCCCGGCACAACAATATCACCGTCCACATCCTTTTTATTGGCAGGCATATCAACACTTAAATCAGTGCCGGATGCGTCCACCTTATACGTGAATAAATTGAGCACTTCATTCGCCTTACATGGATCAAAGTTGTTTATACTATCGTGTTTTACAATGTATATTTCATAATAATCTGATAATTTCTCATCTGCAAATTTTGGAAATTGAATATGCATGTCAGAAGTTGATCCTGTAGAATCAATAATATCGACAACCGGAAATTCCTGATTCACAGGTAACCAATAATCCTCAGTATAGTTGCACCACCATCCGGCCTGTGAGTCTGTATACGAAGCGGTGCCTGCATATATATTATCCGGAACAGAAAGTATGACACTATGATAAATATGAAACAGAACCGGAAGATCATTATAAAACACCTTCATATCAGAAGGTATATTTACGATATAATCCTCCGTTGCATCAGGAGGAACGGTAACATAATAATCCGGGGTCGCTGCAGTCAGACTATCCAGTGTATAAAAATCATCGGCAGTATCAAACAAAAATACACGGTATTCCTGCACTCCCCATTGCTTCGCTTTTCCTTCGAATTGAACACTAAAAATGGTAGTATCACAATTTCCTCCGCTATTGTAAATAATTACCGAACTGGCGGGCATAGCGCTGCGCAATTGAATGTTTTGACTATTACTGGGCAGTGAAATGGCATTGATGCTGCTATTAATTCCGTCTGCAATTGATAAAACTATGGCCCGGTAAAATTTCAATGGTCCCGGAACAATTGCGTTGCCTTCAATATCCTTAATTGTATCCGTAAAATACATATCTACATCAGCGCCGGAAGGCAATACTTCAATATATCGCTCGGAAGGCAAACCCATCAGTAATTCAATTTCGGGTGTAAGCAGCGGGTAATCGTATTGCTGAAAGAGATAAACCCTGTAGCTGTTTACTGTTGATTCATCTGCAGCCTTTCTGAAAGAGAGGTGCAGGTCGCTACTCGTTTCGGATTCTCCAAAATCGGTTAATATAAGTTGCTCCGCTGTGTAAGCAGCAGGATAATCAATAATTACCGAAGTATCCGGTAAAGCATTATATGCAAAATCCTGTATGATTAAATAGGGCAGGTTATCATCAGCATAAGAATAATCCTGCATACTTAATCTTACCCAGCCATAATGTGCAGCACCATCAATATTGAATCGTACACCGAGGAAAAGTGATTCACCTTTCCACGAATCGTAATGATAGTTGGTTTCCAGCCAATAAGCAGAACTACAACTGCCAAAAGCGAAGTATTTGTAAAAGGTACCGAAATAAATATGGTCATTTGAATTCCAGTCGCCTGCATTGCTTATTACCTCGGCTGTATGCATAACCTTTGCGCCAAAAAGTAAATCATGATCCGGATTTCTTATTACAGCATCGAAATTATAGATACTGAAAGCACGCGTATTTATTACACAGTAAGTGCCGCAGGAGCCATTATCAAACAGACCGTTGAATTGTATATCTGCTATCCCGTCGTCATTAAAATCAAGTGCATAACTTACATCGTTCGTTATTGTGGTATCAGGATCAATATCATGATAAATTATCTGTGCGCTGCAATCACCATGCAGGACCAGAAATGCGCCGGCTCCGGAAGAATACGCAATTAATTTTTTGAAACGTTTGTGCATGGGTCAATGGCTGAACAGATTGCGGGTGTAAATCAAATATTCTTTAACATCTGTTACAACCTTTTTTTATTTAATTATTCAAATCTACGATATTCTGCTTGTGTGACCAAAGTTTTAAAGGGAAAAATCATTATTGTATGTCATGATGCACCTGACGCTGCGACCCGGTATTTCGATTTATTTAAAAATATTCCCTTTATCAAACATGTTCCTGCATCAAAAAATGCATTTGACATCCCGTAATAGAACTGAAAAACAAAAAATATTTTGAGAGGAGTTCTAACCTATCCCCTACCTTTACCCCATGCCAATCATCATCAGAAAAGCCGTGTCTGCCGACATGGAACAAATACATGCACTGGTAAAAGAACTCGCCATTTACGAACGGGAACCGGAAGCCGTGATCACGACACCTGCATTATATCGGAAAGATTTTACAGAAGGGAAATTTGATGCATTAGTGGCGGAGGCGGATGGCGCAATTATCGGAACCGCGATCTATTACATTGGCTATTCTACGTGGAAGGGGAATTTTTTATGGCTGGAGGATTTTGTGGTGCGGCAGGAAATGCGGGGTGGCGGGACAGGGAAATTATTATTTGAAGAAGTGGTGCGCATTGCCGGAACGTATAATACCTTTTTTAAATGGCAGGTGTTGGACTGGAATGCGTCCGCTTTACATTTTTATGCTAAGTTCAATTATACGCAGCAGAAGGAATGGATCACCTGCAGGATGGAGATCGTTTGAATGATATTGTGGCCGGATACTAACTCCGGTGAGCACGGCACCAACGAATTAGAATTTATCTTTGCCCCATGAAAGTATTCAAATTTGGCGGGGCTTCCGTAAGAGATGCCGAAGGTGTTCGCAATGTGGGCGCCATCATCCGGATGTTCCCGGAAGAGAACATACTTATCGTTGTTTCCGCCATGGGAAAAACCACCAATGCCCTCGAAGCTATTGCATTAAAGGGATACGAAGGGCAGGATTATCAGCAGGCACTGGAAATTTTACGCGATTTTCATCAGACCATCATCAACGATCTTTCCATCCGCGTAAAACCGGAATATTTCATTGATCTTATCATTCAGCAGATCGAATCAAACAGAGCATTGCCCTTTCCGCAATATTATGATCAGATTGTGAGCATCGGCGAATTAATTTCTTCTACGATTTTAAGTACCTATCTCAATTCCGTTTCGGTCATCAATGAATGGGCCGATGCACGCGATCTCATTGCGACTGATGATAACTGGCGCGCTGCTGTTGTGGACTGGGAATTAACAGGAAAAAACATTGCAGAAAATATTTTACCGAAACTCAAAGATGCGCATATTGTTACACAGGGATTTATCGGTAAAACTGCAAACGGGTTTGCAACCACACTCGGACGCGAGGGTTCCGATTATACGGGAGCCATTTTCGCAAATGTGTTGAATGCGTCAGGATTATGGATTTGGAAAGATGTGCCCGGTGTATTAAATGCGGATCCGAAATTATTTCCGGATGCAGTTAAAATCCCCGAGCTCACCTACTACGAAGCCATTGAGATCACTTATTACGGCGCTTCCGTGATCCACCCTAAAACCATACAGCCGCTGCAGATGAAATTAATTCCGCTGTATGTAAAATCCTTTATGCAACCCGAACTAACAGGCACGGTGATACAAACGAATGATAAATTCATTCATTATCCGCCCATCATCATGCATAAAAAACAGCAGACATTAATTTCGATCATTCCTTCCCTCACCTCGTTTGTCGGCGAAATGCAGATGGCGAATATTTATTCCATTTTTCAGAAGCATAAATTAAAGATCAACGTCATTCAGATCGCTGCACAGTCGGTGAGCGTAGTCGTTGATTATAATAAATATATCATCGAACCCGTGATAAAAGAATTAAAGGAATTTTACAGTGATGTTGCGCTTAAAGAAAACAACGAACTAGAATTGCTTACCGTTCGCCATTATAATGCACATATTTTATTAAAGCTCACCGAAAACAAAACGGTTTATCTCGAGCAGCAAACGAGGAATACTGTGCAGTTTCTGTATGAATGACCGGGTGCGTTTTGTTACCTTTTTCCTGCCCGACTATTTAGGTCAGGCGGGCCTGAAAAAAGGTAACACCAAAATTCCTTTGCGGTTGGCGTCCCGCTCTGCCGATTCTCCGAATCGGCTGTGGTGGATGCAGACTCCAGTCTGCATTTTAATAAAAAAACATAGGGGTGACATTATTGCAGCAACTATGATAAAACAAGAATCTATCTCCGTTGCCAATGCATCGCCAGGGTGTGCTTCGTTACCTTTTTCTTGAAAAAAAGGTAACACCAAAATTCAAGGGCTTCACCCAATTGCTGCATAATCCCTAAGACCTCGCCTGACCGGAGCGAAAAAGGCGGTATTATCCTGGCATTGAAATTTTATTGCTTTTGAATTTTATCCTGTAATGAGTATTCTTGTTTTCATTCCGCTGCTTTCGCTCCTGTTGATAACAGGTAGATATTCCTGTGCGGCTTCGGTCAGGGATTT
>CAYTFT010000074.1:0-8679 GCA_964437155.1 uncultured Chitinophagales bacterium
TTATCCTTGTTGGGTGAAAGAAAAACGCTGGAACGGATGCAGCATATATTAAAAACAGGTAAACCATTAAGAAATTAATGGATACCGGAAGTAAAAAACAGCTTGTTGTAAATCATATTAAACAGCTTCTAAAAAAAATAAAAAATTATGCAGGATGCATTTATCGTAGCCGGATTAAGATCGGCAGTTGGAAAGGCGCCAAGGGGTATGTTCCGGTTCACGCGGCCGGATGACCTCGCTGTTGAAGTTATTCGACAATTAATGGCAAAGATTCCGCAATTGGAAAAAAACAGAGTGGACGACCTGATTGTTGGTAATGCCGTTCCGGAAGCAGAACAGGGATTACAAATCGGCAGGCAAATCGCCGTGCGTGCGCTGGCTCAATCCACTGCGGGAATTACCATTAACAGATATTGTGCAAGCGGTGTGGAAGCTATCGCAATGGCAACCGCAAAGATCCGTTCGGGTATGGCAGATTGTATTATCGCCGGCGGTACCGAAAGCATGAGTCTGGTGCCTACTACCGGATGGAAGATCGCATTAAATTATACGGTGGCTGTGCAACATCCCGATTATCTGATCGGTATGGGTCTTACTGCAGAAAATGTTGCCCGTGCATTTAATATTTCCAGGGAAGACGCTGATGTTTTCTCCTATAACTCACATCAAAAAGCTATACATGCCATTGAAAATGGATATTTTAAAGAAGGCATCGCTCCCGTAGAAATAACAGAAGTTTTTGTGAATGATAAAAATAAACGTGCAGAAAGAAAATTTATGGCAGATACCGATGAAGGTCCGCGGAAAGATACAAGTATTGAAGCATTGAATAAACTGAAACCGGTATTTGCAAACAAAGGTGTGGTAACAGCTGGTAATTCATCACAAACTTCCGATGGTGCAAGTTTCGTAATTGTGATGAGTGAGAAAATGGTCCGTGAATTAAATATAACACCGCTGGCACGCATGGTGAATTGTGCATCCGTTGGTGTTGAACCACATCTTATGGGCATCGGCCCCGTCGCAGCAATTCCCAAAGTTTTAAAGCAGGCGGATATGCCATTACATGCAATCGATCTCATTGAATTGAATGAAGCATTTGCGTGCCAGGCACTCGCCGTCATCAGAAAAGCGGAATTAGATCCTGAAAAAGTAAATATAAATGGTGGCGCCGTGGCATTGGGCCATCCCCTCGGATGCACCGGCACTAAATTAACAGTGCAAATAATGAACGACCTCCGCCGGTTAAATAAAAAATATGGAATGGTGACTGCCTGTGTGGGTGGCGGACAGGGAATTGCCGGTATTTATGAATTGATTAATTAAAAATAATATTCTGCTTAATTAAGTGGATACAAAAAATCTAAATTATTGATATGGCTGAAATGATAAAAACATCAAAAAATCTCCTGGGCGGCGAATTTCTGATAAAGGAATCCTTACCTGAACAAATTTTTATTCCTGAAGAATTAAGTGAGGAACATAAAATGGTTCGCCAGATGGCACGTGAATTTGTAGAACAGGAAATTCATCCGAATCTGGATCGCATTGATGACCATGAACCGGGTCTCATGCAGTCACTTCTCGAAAAAGCCGGGGAACTTGGTTTACTTGGATTGCCAATTCCTGAAGTTTACGGCGGATTCGATAAGGATTTTCAAACGGTAACTGTCGCAACAGAAATGACCGGAATGTCGCATGCATTTTCTGTTGCTTATGGCGCCCATACAGGTATTGGAACATTACCGATCTTATATTTCGGCACCGAAGCACAAAAACAAAAATATCTGCCCGGACTCGCATCAGGAAAGATCAAGGTGAGTTATTGCCTTACCGAACCCGGCAGCGGCAGCGATGCGCTTGCAGCAAAAACGAAAGCAGTACTGAGTGAAGATGGGAATAATTATATTCTCGACGGACAAAAAATGTGGATCACGAATGCCGGGTTTGCAGATATTTTTATTGTGTTTGCCAAAGTCGATGGAAAGGATTTTACCGGTTTTATTGTTGAACGCAATACGCCCGGACTTTCCATAGGAGAAGAGGAAAGAAAAATGGGTATCAAGGGTTCTTCCACCTGCCAGGTCTTTTTTGATAACATGAAGGTTCCAAAGGAAAATATATTGGGTGAGATCGGTAAAGGGCATATCATCGCATTCAATATTCTGAATATCGGCCGATATAAATTATGTGTGGGCGTGTTAGGCGGTTGTAAAGGACTCATCGATATTTCTGTAAAATATGCCAATGAACGGCAACAGTTTAATCTCCCGATCTCAAAATTCGGTGCCATTAAATATAAATTATCCGAGCAGGCGATCCGCACGTTCGCCGGATTATCTGCTACTTATCGCATTTGCGATTATATTGAGAAAAAGGAAAAGGAATTGCTGGAAGCAGGTATACCGCGTGAGAAGGCATTACTGGGTGCTGCTGAAGAATATGCAATTGAATGTGCAATGCTCAAAGTGATCGGCAGTGAAGCCCTGGATTATGTGGTGGACGAATGTGTTCAGATTCACGGCGGATACGGATATAGCGAAGAATATCCTGCCGCGCGCGCTTACCGCGATGCACGCATTAACAGAATCTTCGAAGGAACCAATGAGATCAACCGGTTACTTACCGTGGATATGCTTTTGAAAAAAGCAATGAAGGGAAAACTCGATCTCATGACGCCGGCAATGCAGGTGCAAAAAGAATTAATGGCTATTCCTGATTTTGGAAGTGAGGAAGAAGGAATGTTTGCCGCGGAGGAAAAAGCCGTGGCCAATGCAAAAAAAGCGATCCTGATGGTAGCCGGCGCTGCCGTTCAGAAATTAATGATGCAACTGGAAAAGGAACAGGAAATTCTGATGAACGTTGCAGATATGCTCATCGATGTATTTCAAAGTGAATCATTGCTGCTCCGTGTAAAAAAACTTTCGCTTACGAAAAGCGAGAGCGAATTATCCGTTTACAGTGACATTCTCAAAACATTTATGACAGATGCCATGGACAGAATAAATAAAAACGGAAAAACCGCCATTAATGCATTTGCCGAAGGTGATGAGCAGCGGATGATGTTGTTGGGATTAAAGCGATTTACTAAATACACTTTATTTAATACGAAAGAAGCAAGAAGAAGAATTGCCAAAATGATGATAGAAAATAACGGGTACTGCTGGGAATAAATGTGTGCTGCCTGCCCCGTAAAAAAAAGATCCTGTCATGTGTATGCAGGATCTTTTTTATTGAAGATTATTAAATCATCTTATTGGGTAACCGAAAGTTTTTCGGTATACATTGCCTTGCCGTTTTGATCAATCAGGCGGACAAAATAAATTCCTTGCGGTAAATCATGAATGTTCAATGACATTTTACCGGAAGGGGTGTTCCATTTTTCCTGCTGAACAACTTTTCCGACAATATTTACGATCTCTACTTCCTGTACATGTGCGCTGAAAGAAGCAACAATATTTAACAGGTCAGCAGCCGGATTCGGATAGACAGAAAAACTATTATCCCAGACCGGTGAAACGGCTACAAGGCTGCATTCCTCTTCTGTAACACCTAATCGCGCATGAAATACACCGAGTGCATTATAATTGGCACTGTCTGCCGGACTGTAAAAAGTGATTTCCACCGTTCCGCAACCCGGTACCGGATCGAAGGAGCCGTCATGGTAATTTCTCGCGTCGAATTTTACATACACCGAACCGGTTGTATCAGAACCGGCAACGAATGGATAACCCGGTTCATCTGCATTAGAGGCCCAGCATAAATTAAAATCGCAAACGGAAGTCGTCCAGTAATCAGGAATATCATTCACAAGGCGCATCCAGCTCATGGATGCATCATCTCCCGAATTATGCAGGTCAATATGAATTTCGAGGATCGTTTCTGGAACGCCATCGAGATCTGCAGAATCCGGTGTTAATGTAATGTACTGACTAAAGCCGAAATTCCAGATGGAAAAAGCGGTGAGAAGTAGAAATATTTTTTTCATTCTTGTTGATTTCTGTTAGATCGTATTGCTGTCGCTTTAAAAATCATGCCGACCCGGAGGAATTCCGGATCAGCATGAAAAGTAAATTATTTTATAATATTTAATTTTTCAGTTTGTGTATTGCTGCTTCCGTCACTGAGGAAATAGAAATACATACCACTGTTCAGTTCTGTTGTATTCAGCGTATAATCTGTTGTTCCTGCTTTCACAACATCCTGCATAACTACTTTGCCTGTGATGTCAGAAACCGTGATAGTGTAATCGCGGTTGATGTTGCTCATCGGAATATGTGTTGAATTAACTGCCGGATTTGGATATGCACTGCCTAATAATCCTTTGATGATATTATCATATTCGATGCCTTCGATCAAACCTCTGAAATAAATATACGTTGCATCCATCACAGCATTGCGCACAGCTTCGTCGGCGATCATTTCAATTCCGATTCCTAAATAAACAGTTTTATAATCGGAAGTCTCTGAACGGACACCACCAATTTTGCTGCCTTCATTATAACTGAAAATATTAAATGCGTCCACACCGTTTGCTTCGATCTGATCAGGGTAATAATAGGTTGTTCCGTAAGGCATGCTGATATCGCTTGCAGCCGTTGTGCCAAACCATTCATCCCCCGGAATCGCAGTGAAACTTGTTGCACCTGTTGCAGCATCCGTTACGTAAGTTGCATGCAGATAATCCTCATAGAAACTTACAGCTTCAGGATAGTAAGCAGCATAATAATCTACTTCCCAACCGATATCCTGTCCTGAAATAAATAAATTACCTCCGTTGTCGAGGAAATCTTCTAATTGCGTGAGTTTTTCATCATCACCTGCAAGTGCAGGGAATGTCCATCCCACATTGTAATAAATATTTTCAACGCCATCTAATGCGCCGGAATTGAATCCTTTTTTCATGGTAAAATGAGAAGTAGCTGCAAATGTCGTTACCCCTGCATTTGCGAGTCCGTCGGTATACATGGATTCCCAGTCATAAGTACCATAAGGTGATCCGTCTCCGAATGCAACCTGATTATTTACAACAAGATCCGTAACGCCGGAAATAATATAGTAGCTCAGCACCTGCGGAAATATTTCCGGATTATCAGGGAAAGTAACAGTTATCTTATATTCTCCGATAGCAGATGTTGCACCTACATTCACGTTAAGTACGATGGGTAAGGTAGCAAGCGCGTTGATGGATCCATCAGTTGTTGTTGTATACGTGCCTCCGTCAAAAGTAAAAGATGCACTCCAGTCGGCAGGCTGATCTGCAGATAATGTCAGCGTAACGTTTGCATTTGCATCGCCAATATTAATAAGGTCACCGCCAAATGTTTCAGGTGTTCCGGAAACGCCCTGTACGAAAGTTTCTGCAGCACTGTTCACCACTTCAATGGAAGGATCACCCGGAATACCGGAATTCAAAATTTCTTTAGTAGATGAATTTTGCACCCATACAAGTGCATATGCCTCAGCGGGATCATAAACAGGATCAATTGCATAGCTCCAGTCATAAACAACGGAAGAGCCTACGGCTGCCGGTGTAAATGTAAGTCCTGAAGTACCCGTAATGGATGCACGGAATACATCAGGGAAATCTGTCTCACCATTGGTTCCCGGAGGTGTACCGTAAGTAACCAGGTGTTCAGCTACCGCAGCTTTGATCTTATAGGTTCCTGCAGGAACGGTTCCTACTGTTTGCACTTCAACATGCACATTGCGTGTTAAACCGACAGTGGTTTCTGTTACTAATATCCTGATAGGACTTGTTTCAGGTAAAATATTGTCAAGCGTTTCCTGCGTAACATTTGCAGGGCTGCCGATGCCGATTCCGTTCTGATACATATCCGGAACACCGGTAACATTATAATAGGAAACCATTTCATCGCTTTCCGCAGGATTAAAATCATACATCGGGTCAACTCCCGGCCAGGAAGTATGGTAAGCGATATGATGCATGTTCGATTTGTTGGCATCATATACAGCCTGGAAAAATGGATTTTGTGCAGCACAAGGTGCACAGGAAGCCTGGGTAAAGTGTTCGAACAGCGGGTATTTTTTCGCTTGTCCAAAGCTTACTTCTGCGAGCAGAAGCGCACTGAAGAGTGATGTGGTGTAAAGAAACTTTTTCATTCGTTTTCGTTTAAGGGAGTGAAGTTACAAAGGTACCGGGGAATTATCAAAGCGGATAACATGCTCTGCAAGAGATATGTCATTTTACGGCTGATGGGGATACCCGGATAGTTTCCGGTCCGGCAGACCGTGGATGACTGCTTCCCATTTATCTTTACATCATGTATAACAAGGTCACGGCTGAAATCGTCAGCGGATTGAAAAGTATCACGGGCGATCGTTTTGTGTTTGCAGATGCAGAGAACAGGGAGAAATACGCAAGGGATGAAACGGAAGATTTGCAGTTTTTCCCTGAGGTCATTGTAAAACCGCGGACAGCCGAAGAGATTTCCCGCATATTAATACTTGCAAACCGGGAAATGATTCCTGTTACCCCGATGGGAGCCAGAACCGGTTTGAGTGGTGGAGCATTGCCGGTTTTTGGAGGAATTGCCCTCAGCATGGAAAGATTTGATCAGATAATTCAAATTGATGAACGCAACCTGCAGGTTACAACCGAGCCCGGAGTAATCACCGAAATTTTACAGAATGCCGTAACAGAAAAGGGATTGTTTTATCCGCCGGATCCTGCAAGTAAAGGAAGTTGTTTTATCGGAGGAAATATTGCAGAAAACAGCGGCGGTCCGAAGGCTGTGAAATACGGTGTGGTGAAGGATTATGTATTGAATCTCGAAGTAGTACTTCCAACCGGGGAGATCATCTGGACCGGAGCAAATGTGCTGAAAAATGCCACGGGATATAATCTTACACAGTTATTTGTCGGAAGTGAAGGCACACTTGGCATTGTTACAAAAATTGTTTTGAAGCTGATTCCGTACCCGAAATATAATTTACTGATGCTGGTTCCCTTCCCGTCTGCAACAAAAGCATGCGAAGCGGTCGCGGCTGTTTTCCGTGCCGGCTTCACACCCAGCGCGATGGAATTTATGGAACGCGATGCAATTGATTTTGTCCTGCAGTTTAACACGGATATGCATATGCAGATACCGGAAGAGATCCGCGCACATTTACTCATTGAAGTGGACGGAAATAATAATGCAATTCTGATGGAGGACTGTGAACAGATTTCAGAAATAGTAAACAGGTTTGAGTGTGGTGAGATATTATTTGCAGAATCGGAACGCGAAAAAAATGATCTCTGGAAAATGCGCAGAAAAGTGGGGGAGGCGGTGAAACAAAATTCAGTGTATAAGGAGGAAGATACGGTTGTTCCGCGCGCAGAATTACCTGCTTTGCTCGAAGGTGTAAAATCCATAGGAGAAAAATATGGATTTAAAAGTGTTTGTTACGGACATGCCGGTGATGGAAACCTGCACGTGAATATTATTAAAGGGGATCTTACAGATGAAGTATGGAATCATACATTACAGGAGGGCATTAAAGAAATTTTTATGCTGGTAGTCAGATTGGGTGGTACCCTGAGCGGAGAACATGGAATCGGTTATGTGCAGAAACCGTTTATGCCGATTGCATTTAATGTAATTCAACAGGATATTATCAGAAAAATTAAAAAAATGTTCGATCCGAATTTAATTCTCAATCCCGGAAAAATTCTCGATCCGTAAATTATTCCTTTCCTTTTTCAGCGATTTGTTTTTTTGTTTTTATATGTGATCTTTTTTAATGTGAAGACGGGCTCCTTACCGCTTGAAATCCTCGCACGCGATTTGCTCTGCATCTTATAGCCAATCATCCTTTTGGAGGCAACACACCAGCCGGTAAGTATCATTTTTCAGCACACCACCCGGGCCTTTTTGCCCGGCAATTGTACCTGTATCCTTTCACCACTAAAGGCCCGCTATGAAAAGGTTTGCTGCACATCTGCCCTTCTTGTTTTTATCCCTTTTACCGTCTCTGATTTCTGCCCAGGAATTCATCGGTTTGCGAACGGATAACTACTCGGGATCCAACGGAATGTTGTTCAATCCTGCCACACCTATTGCGGGAAAACTCCCCTGGGATGTGAATGTGATCGCCATTGGGGTGAATGAGGATAATAATTATATTTCGATCCCGGACCCGTTCCTGAAATATATTTCAAGTGCCGACAGCGTGCTCGATATCGATTATTTCCATCCGCAAAAAATATATGCGCATGGAAATATCCTGCTGCAGCTTCCCTCCGGCTTTGTAAAATTTAATGATTATGCCGCAGGTCTTTTTTTTACAGCGCGCACTGCAGGATATTTTCTGAGTGAAAAGGATGTAAACGGAATAACCGGATTAAAAGATGTTCCATTATATACAGAAACAGATATGCCTGCATTTAATGCCGGTACTTTAATCTGGAGTGAAATAGGAATAAACGGTGAGACAACCCTTGCAAGAAATTCTGTCTTTTCGCTTTATGTTGGTGCGAATATTAAATATCTCACCGGCTTTGAAGCATTGGGATACGAAAACAATGAAATGTTCACTTTCACAAAAGATACTGCAGAGATGCAGATATCAGCATTTAATTCTGATTTTGATTATACAAAAAATCTCGGGTCCAATATGTTATATGATCCGCAAAATTATTCGATCAACGGGAATGGCATCGGTGTCGATGTCGGG
>CAYTFT010000075.1:0-8665 GCA_964437155.1 uncultured Chitinophagales bacterium
TCATCAGCACATTAGCACATCTGCACATTATTCTATCTCCCACATTGCTGCAGGTTCCACACTTTGATCAACAAATGCATTGTTCAGATATTGATAATATCCGGTCATCGCGATCATGGCCGCATTATCTGTGCAATATTCAAATTCCGGAATAAAAACATTCCAGTTCTTCTCCTGCGCCACCTTCGTAAACCGCTTGCGCAGCGCTGTGTTGGCAGATACGCCGCCGGCAATGCCAATTTCTCTGATTCCTGTTTCCTTCGACGCCTGCATCATTTTTTTTATCAGAATTTCGACAATAGTATGCTGAATGCCGGCACAAAGATCATGGAGATTATCCTCAACAAAAGCCGGATCATTTTTTTTGCGGTACTGTAAAAAATATAAAATGGAAGTTTTCAATCCGCTGAACGAAAAATCCAGCCCGGGAATCCTCGGTTCATTAAAATGAAATCGCATCGGATCACCAGTAGCTGCAAGTTTATCGATCATGGGTCCGCCGGGATACGGGAGACCGAGCATCTTCGCCGATTTATCAAATGCTTCTCCCGCTGCATCGTCAATGGTCTGTCCGAGAATTTCCATCGACAAATAATCCTTAACCAGCACGATCTGCGTATGTCCTCCACTCACGGTAAGGCATAAAAAAGGAAACCGCGGTTTAGGATCATGAATAAAATGTGCGAGAATATGCGCCTGCATATGATGCACGGCGAGGAGCGGAATTCCGAGGGCCAAAGCAAATCCTTTCGCATAACTGGTGCCAACCATCAGGGAACCCGGCAACCCGGGGCCACGCGTGAATGCAACAGCATTGATGTCGTGGGGCCGCAATCCGGCTTTTTTAAGCGCTGTTTCTACCACAGGAACAATATTTGCCTGATGCGCGCGGGAAGCGAGTTCCGGCACAACACCGCCGTACTGCTCATGCATGAGCTGATTGGCAGCACAATTGGAAACAATTTGTCCATCAATCAATACAGCAGCGCCGGTATCATCACAACTGGACTCGATTCCAAGAATTGTAACAGGCATACAATCGTCGTAATTTTAAGCGTAAAATTAACACGCATCTGAATTAGTGCAGCGAATATTTACATACTGGAGAATTTACACCATTGTCCGCAGGATATTCGCATGGATATTTTTTACTTTTTTCGGACTGTTCCTCATCACATTGCTGGTGCTCAGAATTCCTTCCGTGCAAACCTGGGCAGCACATAAAACAACTTCCTGGCTGAGTGAAAAGCTTTCAACAAAAGTTGAACTGAAAAGAGTGAATATTGATATTTTCGATCACCTGATCCTGGAGGGATTATACATCGAGGACCATAACCGGGACACGCTGCTCTATGCCGGAAAACTGGAAGTGAATATCGGCACGATCAATCCGTTTACACCCTATGTGAAAGTGAAAAATATAACACTCGAGGACACATACATACATATTTACAGAAATGATACAGATTCATTGTATAATTTCGCTTTTATTCAGGAATCATTTGGCGCAGGAGATACTGCTTCCGTAAAGCCCTCTTCCTCCGCACATAAACGATCACTACAATTACAGCTCAACCGTATCAGTTTAGAGAATACACAATTTTGGATGGAGGATGCTGTAAGCACAAATGCAATGCAATTTTCCATCGACCGCTCCGAAATACTGATCAATACAATTGACCTGGAGGAAAATCTGCTCGCGCTGGAAAAAATTGAGTTCGATGAAACAGTAATCACGATGCGGGCATTATATGATACAATTCCTTCCAACAAGCCCGACAGTTATGATACAGTGCATATTGCACTCGGCGGCTGGACAATAGAAACCACTCAATTACTGCTGCATGATTGTGCTTTTAATTATTTTAATGAAAACAGTGATGCAAAAACAACCGGCATTAATTTCAATGATCTTGCTGTACAGGATCTGAATCTAGATATGTCGGATATTATATATCAGGGAGACACCATCCTTTCTGTGATCAACCGGATAAGCCTGCAGGAGAAATCGGGATTCCGGGTAGATACATTATCCGCCAGTGTACTTTTTTCTCCTTATGAAATTACACTCAGTAATTTACTGATCGCCACGCCGAATTCATCCATCAAAGATCAGTTTGGATTTATCTTTACAACGCTGAATGATTTTGACCGCTTCAATTCTGACGTCCGTATGCAGGCTAATTTTAAAAATGCCAAAGTGTCGAATAAGGATATAGCATTTTTCTCCCCTTCCCTTCAAAAATATGACCTTACTGTTTTACTTTCCTCTTCCATTTACGGATCACTCGATAATTTAAAGGCCCGCGATTTTGACCTTAAAATGGCAGATGCCGGCGGAATAAAAGGAACATTTAATATCAAAGGATTACCTGCGATCGATGAAACATTTGTTGACTGTGAACTGGATCCGCTCTCCGTAAATACACAGGCGCTCGAAAAAATTACCGGAAGTAATTTACCGGATAATATTTTATCCCTCGGCACCGTGCATTACAAAGGCCGCGTGACAGGTTTCGTATATGACCTTGTATCGTTTGGTGACCTCCAGACAGATATCGGTGGCACCTACACGGACCTGAATTTTAAATACGATCCGGAATCACGTTCCTCCACTTTCCGCGGGATCATCAATACTTCTGCACTCAATATCGGTATTCTCGCCGGTGACCCTGCACTGCTGGGTAAGGTGAGCATGGATGCCGCCATTGACGGGAAAGTGAACGGTGATAAAACATCTGAATTTGCACTCACTGCCAATGTCAATGCGATCGAATTCAATCAATATAATTATGCCAATATAAAAGTGGATGGTGAACTGAAGAATAAATTTTTTGAAGGAAATTTTTCTATCGACGATCCGAATATCCAAATGGCGTTCAATGGTATTATTGATTATGCCGACACGATTCCCGTATATAATTTCAAAACAAATATCAAACGTGCCAATCTCCAGCAACTGCATTTTTATGATGAGCCGCTTGTATGCAGTGCCAATGCAGCATTTGATGCACAGGGGAAAAATGTGGATGAGATGACCGGAACTGCTCGTTTCGGTGATCTGTATCTGATACGTGACCGCAATATTTACAGGCTGGATACATTAGTGCTGTCTTCTTCGTACAGCGATAATAAGAAACATATCACAGCGAATTCAAATCTGATAGATTTTGATATAACAGGCAATTATGCTGTCACCCAATTGCCCGCTGCTTTTAAAAACCTGGTGAATTTTTATACCAACGGAAGAACAGACACAACACTTGCCGCCCAGTCGGCTGATTACACCATTAAGATCAAAAATGCAGATCAGCTCATGGCGATCTTTTATCCGGAAATTCAGATCTTGCGGAATTTCACGGTTACAGGAAATTTTAATACTGCCGATAATGTTTTTAATTCCCGGTTGCGGATAGATCAATTTAATTATAAAACAATCACGGCCGATACACTAGCATTTGAAGCAAGAACATCTGCAAATAAACTGGAATTTTTTACCAAGATCAATGCTGTTTACATCAATAAAACAAACCGCATTCCGGTGATTGTTGCAGAAGGAAATTTTGCCCAGAACCAACTGCATTATAACCTTAAAGTGGGAAGAGATGTGGCGCCAGACCGCATCAATCTCAACGGGGACATAGCATTTATCGACTCCGTAATGCAACTGAATATGCTGCCTTCGGAAATTTATTTCAGGGGTGAAAAATGGGATATTCTGGCGAATAATTCTCTGCAGATCTCCAACAAAAATCTGATCGCCGAGAATTTCACCTTCAGCAGCGGTGAAAAACTCATCAGTCTCACGAGCGCGCCCGATCCCACCTACACGACAGTATTAAAACTCAATGTAAAAAATATTCCGATAGGTGAACTGGCAGAAAAATATGTTTTACCGGGTGAATCAGTTTCCGGAAAACTGGATGCAACATATTCCATCGGCAATGTGATAAAGGATCCGAGTTTCATTGGCGGTGCGGAAATTAAACAACTCACACTCAACGAAAAACTGCTTGGGAACCTGAAAGTAAATACATCCATGATCAAACCGAGCAACCGGATCAAATTCAACGCTTATTTAACCGGGGAGAACGGGTTTAATGCTGACGGATATTATATCCTCGGCAAAGAGGATAGTCTCACGCTCACAACGGTGTTTAACCGGACAAAACTCTATGTCGCCGAACCTTTCCTGCGCGGCATACTCAGCGATATGCAGGGTGATGTAAGCGGGAAGATTGAATTTAACGGACCCGTTAACCGGCTTGCAATGAAAGGAAACCTCACTGTAAAAAAAGGCGGCTGCAGGATCGATTATATGGGTGTGCACTATTATTTTGATGAACTGGGCGTTGATATTTATAAGAACAGGATTGTAATTCCGGCGATAACGATTAAAGATAAACTGAATAATACCGGTACATTATCCGGTGAGGTTACATACAGCAACTTCGATAACTGGAACTTTAAATCGCTCAGACTAAAAACGGATCATCTGTTGTTGATGGAAACGCGAAAGGAAGATAATTCGGATTTTTACGGTTATGTGATCGGAGAAGCGGATGCGGATATTACCGGTAAACTGGATGAATTACTGATCACGGTCACCACAACACCGCATGCGAATTCCGTAGTGAATTTACCCACTTACGGTTCCGGAAATGTGAAGAAACACGATTTTATCAAATTCGTGAATAAATCGGATACATCGAATCTGAAAAAAAAGGATGAACTGAATTTATCCATTGTGAATGTTGACCTGCTGCTGAACGCAACACCTGATGCCGAAATCAAACTGTTGATTAACTCTGAAGAGACGGAATATTTAACCGGAAAAGGATTCGGCACCCTGAATATTAAAGCGAACTCACTCGGTAAGGTTGACATGCTCGGCGATTATGAGATCACGGAAGGTTTGTACGATTTCAGCTTCCAGGGCCTGTTCCAGCGTCCTTTCGTTGTAGTACCGGGTGGTACGATTTCATTTGACGGTGATCCCTTTAAAGCAACACTGGACCTTACCGCAGAATACACCGCGAAGGATGTGCTGACTTCCACGCTCATTGAAACAGGAGCCAATGACAAGACGAATGTAAATGTGCTTATAGATATTACAGGTGTGCTCGAATCGCCGCAGATCGATTTCGATATAGAAGTACCGAAATCAACTGCCGGCAACAATGCAGAATTCCAACGCCGCATCCAGCAGATAAAGGGCGATAAAAATGAATTAAATAAACAGGTATTCGGCTTGCTGATAACGAACAGCTTTCTGCCGCAGGATCTTACCACCTTTAATGCCGTGGGAACAACTGCGAATTCCACACTGAACGATTTCGTTTCCGGTCAGCTTACGACATATTTTCAGAATGTCCTGAACGAATTCTTAAAAGATACGGAGATCGATATCGGGTATGATAATATTAAATCCGGGACCTATAATTATACCAACGACCAGGGTAAACAGTTCGATGTTGCCGTAAAGCGGAGTATTAATGAAAATCTCATTATCAAGGTAGGAACAACTTATTATGATTTTGCGACTACCGGCACATCAGGCGCAGCCAGCAACCTTGCAGGCGACTTCGAGGTGGAATACCTCATCACTCCTGACGGCCGCATCCGAGTCAAGGCATTCCGTGTATCGGAATACGATGCCATCATCGCAAAGAACGATGTAAAAACCGGCGTAGGTCTTTATTACACAAAGGATTTTGATAAGGTGAAGGAATTATTCCAGAAGAAAAAATAAAATATCAACCTTCTCAGGAAATTGCCTTCATCTTTTTACCCGCCAGTTTTTCTTCCCACCACCAGTCAAACCGAATAATCTCATATCCATGCGGATCCCACCGGTACGGATCATTTTCACTCTTAAAAAGTGCCAGCTGCTCCTGCATTTTATCTGTAACTGCAGCATAATCAAAATTATATTTCACCAGCATTTTAATTACCTGATAGGCAATTTTCGGCCTTTCAATATTTTCCTTGCGGATCGTTGCCAATAATTTTCGAAATGCTTCGAGGCGATATTCAAGCCAGTCAAATTGCTGCATCTCAATTATGGTCAAAATTTCCAGCATTTTAAATCCCAGGCGCCATCCTGATTTGTCAGCAGTGAGCGTGGAATGCCGTTTTAAAAGTGAGATCGTTTCCTTATACTTTTTTAATTTAAAATTGAGATTTGCTTCGTAATAAATCCATTTGAAATAGAATGGCGTGCCCGGTTTAACAACTGAATATGATCGCACAACCGGAAAAATAGACAATGCTCTTTCAGGTTCTCCTTTATAAATATAAGATAATAAAACAAGCTCGTGTAAATTCGTAAGATTACGATATCCCTTCTTTGAATATTCCATGCCATTCTGTGCATATTCAATTGTTTTATTGTAGTTACCAATGTGCAAATTAATTGTAGACAATTGCATATAAGCACCGGTAATATGATCATTTGATCGCAATATCCTGTTCGTTTTAGCTAATTGAAGGAATTCTAATCCATATTTTTCAGATTCGGTATAATTATGCAGTAAATGAAAATAATAAGCCTGACTCCTGAGAAACAGCATCCTAACCTTTGCAGAATTGTTCTTTACCGTCAATTTTTGCAACTCTAGACCTGCAATCCTCGCCTGCTCAATATATTTTTGCTTTTTATTCACCATGAATGCCCCGGGTGAAATTAAGATCCTGAAATATTCCTCCGCATCAAGCTGATCTTTTAATCTTTCAATTTCAACTTCAGTAGAGTCTTTCAACTTCTTGATTAATTGCGGCCCCCTTTTGGTTTTTAGTCTATCGGCTATCAAATCATTCAATAAAATAATTTCATGCGCCAATTCATATTTACTTGCTATAGCCTTTGCTCTGTTAATTTTTTCCTCAGCTAATTCCGGCATCCCTCTCCAGGAAACAATCTCTATTTCCAGTAATAGTAATCGCACTAAAAATCTGGCCTTATAATACTTTGAGGTAACCATGCCTACTTCATGCTCCCATAATAAAATCCGGAGAATATCGCTTTGCAGTCTCGATTTCAGCATGGAGAAGGAAGCATCATTTTTCTTATCCAGCGATTCGGCTGCCTCCCTGTCACTCAGGTTCCCGCCCTTCCGCACGAGATCAAATAATTTAATTTTTAAATTGACCTCTTTCTTCGCACCCAATGCGTAATACTTCTTCAGCAGCCTTGCCTCGTGCGGCGACATACTCTTTATCAGTTGTGTTATTTTTTTCATTGTTCTGACATATTAGGTGTTTGCCGGTACTTTAATTTTGAGAGATATTCTGCAGTAGTAACACACTAAAGAATGCTTGTTCTCCCTTTCTGACATCCGGCAACTGTAATTACACGCTTACAGGCACCGGGAATAAACACGACAATTACATACTTTTTATTTCACACTTTTAAACGTAACACTATGGCGATCATTTTCTCCATCTTAATGTCTTTGGGCATTATTTCAAACAATCAGACACCTGCTAACCACGGATTGCATTCTGATCACATTAAAAATTACCAGACCTATGATGATTCCGCAAAGGGTACATGGGAATTTGACCCTATTGGTGGTTAAACATCAGCCTACTTTTTCTGGAAATTAACAGATTCCAAAATTAGTAAAAGAAGCGGAAATTTTTGTGTTAAATAATATTTGACATTGCATTGCTATGTACCTGATAGTCAATGTAATGCAGGAATAATATTGCCATATTCCTAACGTTACAAAACCCTGAACTTTTCCTTGCCCCGGAGGTTTATCCGGATGACCTTAGCTCCCGTTAGTTATAACAATCAAAAACAGCGGGTATATGCTTCACACACTATTCAGAAATGAGCCCCTTCGCACAGAAGACCTTGCACCGGTGAGGTCCTGGCTCGAAACCCATTACAGCCGCAACGACGGCTGGAGATTGCTCAACCTTTATAACTGGACGCGCAGGTGTCACGACTTCGTTCTGCAGAACGACCGGGCACCGGGACAACCGCAGCGCATTATCGTAAACGTGAACCTTGACACGACGGTCACACAACGGTATTGCGATCAGTTGAAGGAGCAACTGATAAGGATGAGCCAGGGGGCTGGTATTATTTTGAAGAAGATCCTGGTGATCAATGATGACGCGGCGGGGCAAATAATGCCAGCCGGAGTTGAACTGGTCACGATAGGAGAACTGCTGAATTCCAAGAACAGGGCCGCGGAACCTAAGCTTGTTGCTTGATTTAACCCTTTAGGATTTCGTGGCCCATTTTATCTCTCTTTGTTATGAGATAGGCCTCATTATGATGGTTGGGGTGAACCTCGATCTTGATATTGTCAACGATCTCTAATCCGTAACCTTTTAATCCGACACGCTTTTTCGGGTTATTGGTCATGAGCCGGATTTTTCTGACGCCAAGATCGCGGAGAATTTGCGCCCCAACCCCATAATCCCTTTGGTCCATCGGAAAGCCGAGTTCGAGATTTGCCTCAACGGTATCCCGTCCCTGTTCCTGGAGTTGGTAGGCCTTCAGTTTATTAAGAAGGCCGATCCCTCTGCCCTCTTGTTGCATGTATAATAATACACCCTTTCCGTTTTGTTCGATCATCTGCATGGCAGCATGTAATTGATCGCCGCAATCGCAGCGCAGGCTGCCCAGAATATCGCCGGTTGCACAGGA
>CAYTFT010000076.1:0-8629 GCA_964437155.1 uncultured Chitinophagales bacterium
CAGGCTACCTACCGCACGCTGGAAATCATTGATACCTCTCTCTCATTACTGGAACCGGAGCAATCATTACTGGGAAGAATGCAATACGGTTTTGTTCTGCGAAAAGGGTTGTTCACGACTGACTTGTATTATGAAGTAGGAAGCGGACAGGAGCCTAAGCGGGAGTATACATTCGTTGAAGTGGAGCCGGGACTGGGTTTATATACATGGAACGACTATAATGAAAACGGCGTGCAGGAATTAAATGAATTTGAAATAGCTGTTTTTTCAGATGAGGCTAATTTTATTCAGGTATTTGTTCCCACCGACGAATACATTCGCAGTAATATCACAAATTTTAATTATTCTGTTGCTGTCAATCCAAAAGTGATCTGGCACGATAAACAAGGTGTTGAAGGATTCCTTGGAAGATTTTCTGCGCAATCATCGTGGCAAACGAACAGAAAAGTGCTGGACGATAAAACGATAAACGCATATAATCCGCTTGCTGCGATCGATGACTCATTATTGGTGAGTTCGAATATCTACTGGCTCAATTCGGTTTATTTTAACCGCACATCCGGAAAATTCGGAGTGGATTATACTTTCCTCAGGAATTTCAATAAACAGGTAATTACCATTGGTCCGGAAAGCCGCGGAAAAAATGAGCATAAAATCCTTTTGCGGTATAAAATAATCAATCCGCTCACACTGAACGCCACGTATACGAACGGAAAAAAGGAATTAATATCGGAGGCATTCAGTGAAAAAAATTATTCACTCCCCTATTTTACAATTGAACCGAAACTCACATTTATAAAAGGAAGTATTTTCCGGGTAAGTGGATTGTATCAGTATACGGCAAGTAATAATGCAGAAGGAGAAGAAAATCTTTTCAGCCATGAAATGACCCTGGACCTCCGGTATAATGTTGTTTCAAAAAGCACCATCAGTTCTAAAGTTTCCTTTATCCTTATGCAATTCAATGGCGTTGAAGATTCACCGGTTGGCTATGCAATGCTTGAGGGCCTTCAAAACGGAAATAATATTTTATGGAACCTGAACTTCGACCGGCGCTTATCGCAGGTTCTGCAACTCACTGTTTCGTATGAAGGCAGAAAAACCGGGGATGCACCGGTCACCCATATCGGCAAGTTGCAGATGCGTGCCATATTCTGATGTTGCGCCTAACGCCGCTTACGGAAAACATCAGTATTATCCGTAGATTTGTATAAAATCAGGTAGATGTTTCCTCAAAAATTATTCATTTTTTTAAGTGTACTCTGTACCTCTGTTTTTACAATAAATGCCCAGACGCCCACCTGGAATGCAGATATTGCTCCTATCGTTTTTGCTAATTGTTCTAATTGCCATCACGATGGCGGTATTGCGCCGATGTCCATTACAACATATGCACAGGCATTTTCCTGGAGATTTGATATTGCTGATTATGTGGCCGACGGCACCATGCCGCCATGGCCAGCCGATGAAAATTATGTGCATTTCAAAGATGAAAAAGTATTGAGTGCTGCAGAAAAAGATGCCATTGCTGCCTGGGTGGATGGCGGTGCACCGATGGGAACCGGAACTGAACCAACAGCACCCGCTTTTGATGACGGTCCGCAACTCACCGATTACGACCTGTCATTGGATCTTCCCTCTTATACCTTGACCGGTGAGGAGGATGAATACCGCACATTTGTAATTCATTCCGGACTTACAGAAACAAAATATATCAACGCCTCCGAATTTTTACCGGATAATAATGCGATCATTCATCACATGCTGATCTATCAGGACACATCGGATATTTCCTGGGAGACCGACCAAAGTGATCCCGGTCCCGGTTATGCGAGCAACGGAACAACATCCTCGAGTCCGTTTGCAACATTAGTTGGAGCATGGGCGCCCGGCGACAATGTATATCAATTGCCTCCGGGAATGGGAATTGAAATTCCGGCGGGAGCTGATTTTGCGATTGAAATTCATTTTGCTCCCGGACATGCGGGAGAAAGTGCTGCGCCGCAATTACATTTAAAATGGAATATGACCGCATTTTCTCGGCCGGTTTGGGTGAATCCGATATTGTATCATTTTGCACCGGTATTTCAGGAGCCTGCATTTTATATTCCTGCAAATACGGTTCAGACATTTCATGAGATCTATTCGGATGATACTTATCTTACGTACGATCTGAGTCTGATCACCGCTGCACCGCATATGCATTATCTCGGTCAAACCTATCGCGCGTATGCAAAAAGTCCCGCTGAGGATTCCATTCCATTGATCTACGTGGACAACTGGGATTTCCACTGGCAATATGCCTATACTTTTCAGAAGCTCGTAAAAATTCCGGCTTACACCGATTTTTATGGAGTGGCAACGTATGATAATACGATAAATAATGAGGATAATCCGAGTGATCCGCCTGTAGATGTTTTCCTGGGTGAACAAACAACAGATGAAATGATGTTGTGTTTTTTCGCTTACACCGTTTATTTCCCGGGAGATGAAAATATTATTCTTGACAGCAGTTTACTGGAGACAAATATTGCAGATGAAGATATTTTGAAATTCGCCGTTTTCCCGAATCCGGCAACGACAGAAATAAATATCGCAAATCAAAATCCGACCTGTACCGCATTTCAGATCACGATCAATGATGCGAACGGAAAAATCATGATCAGCGAAAATGATAATCTGCATTCGATCAGAAAGATCAGCACAGAAAATTTACCGGAAGGCATTTACACCATCCGTATTACTGATGGAAAAAACATTTTCAGGGATACATTTGTGAAGATGCGCTGAGCATTATCAGAAAGCATATCCGAAAGAAACGCCCGGCCAGAGAGGTGTTGCAAAAAAACGGTTGACGTCAGCATTGATCGTCCAGTCATATTCTGCATAGGACCCGAAAAAGAAAGGGACACCGGCCCTGAAAACAATTCCGCGATCAGAGGGCTGGTATCTGTATCCCACATACACACAACCCGCTACAGGAAAGCTTCCTTCTGTCAGCCAGAAAATTTCTGTATCACTAAAACCCGGAACGATTCCCGCGGCTCCTTCAAAATATTTTGATCTTTTTCCAATCAGGTAATTAACCATGATGGGTGCGGTGAACATATAATTATCGCCAACTGCATAACCGCCCATTCCCATTTTCATTCCCCAGCCTTCCGGGGCAGTTTTATCGAACCGGAAATCATAATTAAATGAAAAAACAACACTGGAACCGCCGGCTTCTATGTATCCGGATCTGTTAGAAATACGTTCAGCATCTGTCTGCGCTATTAAAATACCCGACTGAAGGGATAACATCATTACACAATAAAAAAATGTTTTTTTCATATATATATATATTTAAAATCAAAAACAAAATCCGAAAGAAATGCCCGGCGGATAGGGAAGCGCAATTGTTTCCCCTTCGATCACGCCAAAATTAAACGGCAACCCGGCGCGAAACTGATAGCCGCCATCGGATGGCTGGCTCCGGTATCCGAAATAAATTGAGCCGGCAACATAGAAATTATTTACGGTACTCGAATACAGTGAATAATCATTACCAAAAATGAATGTTGCTCCACCGGATATTTCAAAAAATTTATCATTTTTCCCGATAAGATAATTCATTGCCAGCGGGACAGAAAAGAATGAAAATTCAGATACTGCGAATCCGCCGAATCCGAACCGATAGCCCAGACCATCGAGATGTGTGCGGTCGATCCGTGCATCATAATTAAAAGCATAGAGTATGCTTGACCCGCCGAATTCAACAAATACACTATTGGTTGCAACCGGTTCGGGCAACTCTGCTACCTGCGCAGAGATTTTGCCTGTAAAGCAAATAATGCAAATCGCAGTGAGGAGTGTAGTTTTCAAAATGTAAAGTTTATCTGTTTCCAAAAATACTCTATAAACAGAAGTATTCAAAAAATACCGTCAGTGATATTGACGCTTCCTGCGTACGTTCAGTTGCTTCTGCGAAACGGAGCGACGGACGCAGATTCCTGTCAGCATTATTGCATAATAACTTACATTAAGATTAACATCCGGGAGGAAAAGGTATAAAGGAAGTTTAGTAGAACGGATCGATAACACGAACCCTGTAATGCATCAAACATTAAATCTGAAATGCATCACGTCGCCATCGCCCACAACATATTCCTTGCCTTCTACATTTAATTTTCCCGCTTCCTTGCAGGCGGCTTCAGAGCCGTAATGAATGAAATCGTTATATTTTATCACTTCGGCGCGGATGAATCCCTTTTCAAAATCGCTGTGAATAACACCGGCTGCCTGCGGTGCCACCATGCCGCGATGAATGGTCCATGCACGCACTTCTTTTACACCTGCCGTAAAATAGGTGATGAGATTCAACAAATGATATGCTGCACGAATGAGAATATTCAATCCGCTTTCCTGTAATCCGAGGTCCTCGAGAAATAATTTTTTATCCTCATACGATTCGAGCTGTGCGATCTCACTTTCGATATTAGCACTCACCACGATCACTTCTGCATTTTCATCTTTCACCGCATCCTTTAATTGTTTTACGAATGCATTTTCAATATGAATTTCTTTTTCATCCACATTGCATACATAAATAACCGGTTTGATCGTGAGCAGAAAAAATTCACCGATCACTTTTAATCCCTCCGGATCCATTTGCAGACTGCGTGCGCTTTTTCCCTGTTCAAGGTGTGCTTTATAGGCATCAGCCACTTCCACGATTTTTTTCGCCTCCTTATCGCCTGTCACAACAGCTCTTCTGTATTTGGATGCGCGGTTTTCGATCGTTTCAAGGTCTTTCAATTGCAACTCATAATCAATGATCTCTTTGTCGCGTATAGGATCCACATTACCATGCACATGCACAATATTAGGATCATCAAAACATCTCACCACATGAATGATCGCATCTGTTTCGCGGATATTCGCGAGAAATTTATTTCCAAGTCCCTCTCCTTTTGATGCACCTTTTACCAGTCCTGCTATGTCAACAAATTCAATAACCGTCGGCACAATGCGTTCAGGATGCACCAGTTCGGCGAGTTTATTCAGTCTTTCATCGGGCACAGTTACCACACCCACGTTGGGTTCAATGGTACAAAACGGAAAATTCGCGGCCTGTGCTTTTGCACTCGAAAGCGCATTGAATAAAGTCGATTTTCCCACGTTTGGAAGGCCCACAATACCGCATTTTAATCCCATTGTTGAAATTTTGAGCGGCAAAGGTAGAGGATTGAGACAGAAAAAGGAAAGATAGCTACGGAATTACCGGAGACTGCTTCCGCCTGCGGGCAAAAAAAAACCGCATCCATCTTTTACGACAGATACGGTTTGAGTAATGGTGGTTTCAAATATTAATCTTTCACAAAAGTAGTTGTTCCGCTTTTTTCATCAGCAGTTATTTTCAGCAGATAAAATCCTGCCGGAAGATCGCCGGTGTAAAGCGCGGTATTATTTGTTATCTCTGCAGATCGAACAATGCCTCCCACTGCATTTGTAACAGTAACCAAAACAGGGTTACCAGTATATCCCGCAACGGAAACGATCACCTGTTCGGATGCCGGATTCGGGAATACAAGTACATCCCATGCATTATTTATATCATGAATGCTGTTGAAATCCAGCACTTTACATACAATATCCTCTCCTGCGACATTACCTGCTGTAAGACAAACGGTATACGCCGACGGTGCAGGATAAAAATGGGAAGGATTCTGTTCAGTGGATGAACCGCCATCACCGAAATCCCATTCCCAGTAATCGGGGTCATTCGTGGAGAGATCGGTAAAGGAAACGGTTGTTCCTGAAATGGACCATGAAAAATCCACAACAGGAATTTTGGGTGTATTGCTGATCACAACATCCTGACATGCCATATCGCTGCCTTCAGTATTTGTGGCGGTGAGGCAAACGCTGTAAACACCGTCAAGCGCGAAAGTATGCACCGGATTTTGCTCCGTGCTGGTTGTTCCGTCATCAAAATCCCATTCCCATGAAATAGGATCATTTGCGCTCAGGTCGGTAAATGTCACAACCGGATCACCGGTAAATGTAAATGCCGCTGCCGGTGCGAGATAGGTATCGATGGTGATGATCTCACAATAGGTATCACTTGCAACTGCATTTGTTGCAGTGAGGCAGACATTAAAACTGCCGTTGCTTAAAAATGTATGCGTCGGATTTTCCACAATGTCTGTAGTTCCGTCATTGAAATCCCAGAACCAGCTTGTTGGTGCATTTGTAGAAAGGTCGGTAAATACGATCGTGGGTTCGGTTCCATCAGCATGGCTATATAATGCTTCCGGCATTCCTTCGAGTTCAGTTGTTACCACTCTGAAATGGAAATCACCATAATATGCCGCCCAGCCACCGAAATCAGATTTAATATAGGTTCTGTTCGTGTCGAGAGCACTGGTGAGTGAAACCCATGCAAGTCCGCCCGGCACATCAAATCCGATGAACACATCACCCAAAATGCCTTCCAGTTCGGGGAGTCCCCGAAGGTCAACACGCGTACCGCGGTTAGGTTCTTCGAGTGTTGGTTCCGGTGTTACAAAAAATGGCGTGATCATATCAGCACCCGGTTTACCGGATGAATCGGCCCAGACATGGACACGAATATCATTGTTCGGGCGCGAATAATCAGTATAATTCTGAATGACCATGGATACCACATCTGTAATTCCCGTCAGCGTGACTCTTACTGCAGCGGCGCGATAAAAAGTGGATGAATCACCGATATCCTGCACAAAATCTATGGAGCCGTCATCGTATCCGATATAATTTCCGGCTATATATTCAAAAGTATCTGAAACTGCTGTGTTGGGAACAGCATAATCATCTGTTGCTTCAATATAATAACTCACCCAGGTTCCTGGTGTGAGCGTAGGGATCTCATATAAATAATTATCTCCGGCGGTATTAATACCTGCAACTGAAGAATATGGTCCGCCATCGGCGCTGTACCATAAAGTTGTACTTGCGATATCCGAGGCATCGATCACGTCGGCCGAAATAGGATTATCTCCCAAAGTGCCTTCATATAAATTTGTCGGTGTATGCAGGATGAGTGGCGGGGAAAGATCGACATTATACTGGTAAATCGTTAAGTCATCAATATAAATTCCGTCGACATTGTAAGCAGCATCGCTTTCAAACCGGAAGCGGAGTCTTACATCGGGCCCGCCGACAAATGCGCCAAGCGGAATATCATATAATGTCCAGGTGAACATGCCCTCACCATTCAGCACATACACGTTTGTCCAGGTTCCTCCGGCATCGGTGGAAACATCGAGATACACATAATCGAATGCTGTTTCGAGGTCTACCATTGCATAAAACTGCACATCGGCATCGAGTGCGAAAGAGAGGTCGGCAGAAACGTTCATAGTTGCCGAGGAGGAGAACATGTCGGGATAATTGCCTGCAGGGCTGTCGGTGAAACTATTCGTCGGGCTGTTTGCATAAGCGGTCGTCAGCCCCCAGAGTCCGGTTACGGTCCAGTTTGTGAGTCCGCTTTCAAAATCATCCGAGAAAACAGGCGTCTGGGCCGAGGTAAATCCCAGCGATAAGAGGATAAGAAGAAACGGGTAAAAGATTTTTTTCATAATACGGTTTTTGATTACGCACGACTAAATTAAGTCTTTTCGATTGTACCAAATAATCAGATTTAAAAAACAGAATTCCGGGGCCGGATTTTCGGTAAACAGGCGGCAACCCTGCAGGGGAATGCGACCTGAAATGACCTGCACGCATCAGGAAAAAGCTGTAAAAACTGAATTTCAGAATCCGGCCATTTTTGAATGCAGTTCCTGTAATTTTGCATAAAAATCTGAATCAATATGAAGCGTATTACGGGGCTCCTTCTGCTCATCATTTCCTTACAGGTAAGCGGGCAGACTGCCGATCAGTGGTTTGAAACTGCGTATGCAAAATATGAGGCACAGAATTATTCGGGAGCCATTAAAGATTATACTGAATGTATCAAACTTGCACCCGATTATCCGGAAGCATATTATAACCGCGGGCTCAGTAATTATTTTTTAGGATCGTACGATGCTGCTATTTTTGATTTTGAACAGGTAATCCGACTGAAACCAGGAGATGCGCAGGCATATTACTGGAAAGGATATACCTTATATGATGCCAACCGGCTGGAAGAAGCGATCAGCGCATATACAAATGCGTTGTATTATGATCCCAATTATCAGGAAGCATTTTTTGAGCGCGGGTTTACGCGTTATGAACTGGAAAGATATTCGGAAGCGATCGAGGATTTTAATAAGGTGATCAGTTTTGATCCGAATTATATTGATGCATATTATAACAGGGGATTATGCCAGTACGGACTTGGCAACAGGACCTCTGCATTGAGTGATTTTAATAAAGTAGTTGAGCTGGATGCCGGGGACAGTGATGCCTGGTATCAGATCGGTTATATTCACAACGATAATAAAAATTATGAGCAGGCAGTTATTGCCTATACGAAAGTGATCGCACTGGAACCCGACGCTGCAGATGCATTTTATGAAAGAGGATTAGCTTATTTCAATCTGAATAAACTGGATGATGCGTGCACCGACTGGACGAAAGGGGCTGATCTCGGAGATGCATTAAGCTCGGAGCAATACACGAA
>CAYTFT010000077.1:0-8600 GCA_964437155.1 uncultured Chitinophagales bacterium
ATCCAATCACGATTCACGACTCACCCCGCCCACTGCGTGTTCGGGCAAGCATTCAATATAGATAATTTAAACCCTAAAAAAATCCAATCACGATTCACGACTCACCCCGCCCACTGCGTGTTCGGGCAAGCATTCACTATTCACTATTAACCATTCACCCATCATGTTCCGCAAAATTTTTCTCCTGTTATTCATAACTGCAAGCCTGGCAACAGGAGTGCAGGCGCAAATTGAAAGGCGGAACTATGCGGGTGATACCATCGAACACAGGGAATATTTCAACGACGGGAAGCTCAGGATCTACAGTTCGTACATCACACAAACGCCGGAATATATTTATTCCAAAAAAAGATGGTACTTGTCTGACGGCACCATGATCCTCTATGATTCGATCGACATGGCAAAAAATATTTTATTCATTGGTATTTACCGCCGCGACGGATCAACACAACTGGAACTCGAAGAACGTGATCCCAATTTCACACTTACCTACAGCGATAAAAAAAGCAACCCGACAGATATTTATACAGGCAGGATGAATGAAAAAATCTGCCATTGGGAACATTATCATAACGGTGAGAAAGTCTTCGATAGTCTGCTAAATCGTTTTTATGACCCGCGCTATGACACGATCCGGTATTACGAGAAAGTGATCACCAAAAGCAATAAACAGATCAATAAAAATTATTCAATGGAAGAGGGAGCGAAATTTACGCTCAATCGCCATATTCGCATGGTGTACAATACCGATTCGGTATTATTATCGGAAGGGCTCTACAAATCGAATATCGGGAACGTGGGTTACTTCATTCAATACTATCCGGACGGCAGCATTGCCTGTATCGGTGAATATGACAGCCGCGGAATAAAAAATAATGACTGGTATTATTTTGATGAGAAAGGTGCCTGCATAAAACGGGAACATTATTACCGGGCAGTGAATCTTTTTAATTAAAGCATCCCAATTCTTTACGAAGTTAAAAATTGACCGAAATTAATTCAGGTATATCTGCTTTGCACATGCCTGCGGAGGAGAAATCCTGTTAGACTCCGGGCACATTAGATTTATATATTTCCATCAGCGCATCCGTAAGTATACGCTTGTCAAACAAATGTATTCTTTCTGCGGCACGTGCCCGTAAGGTATCACGCAGGCCGTCACCGGCTATGATCTTATTTATTTTATCGGCGATATCTTCTGTATGCACGGGATTAAAATATAATGCTGCATTGCCTGCAACTTCCGGAAGCGATGAAATATCAGAAGTAATAACCGGACAACCGCTCACCATCGCCTCCAGAATGGGAATACCAAATCCCTCATACAAACTCGGATAAATAAAAGCCATTGCTTTTCTGTAAACGTGCGGCAAATGTTCAGTAGGTACATTTTCATGAAAAATGAACCAGCGTTCCAGTTTATTTTCAGCAATAAATTGTTTCACCTGTTCAGCATACGCTTTTCCATTCCCTACCACCACACAGGGCACTCGCTTTTGCGGCTCGATCTGTAAATATGCCTTACATACATTCAGCAAATTTTTTCGTTCCGTAACAGATCCGACATATAAAATATAATTCTCCGGCAAATTGTAATTATGCAGCAAAGAAGGATCAGCTTCCTGTATTGTATAAAAAATATCATCACAACTCTGATAGATCACCTGAATCCTCGCCGGGTCAATTCCATAAAAATCGACGATATCATTTTTTGTGGAATGGCTCGCTGCAATGATCATATCTGCATGACGGCCCGCGAATTTTGATTTAAGGTCATACACCTTTCTGTCAACACCCGGATAATATTCCGGGAACCGCTCGAATATCAGATCATGAATGGTAACTACCGAATGAATATTCGAAATTTTCAGCGTGAAAGGAATCTCATTACTGAGGCCGTGAAAAACATCCACGTGATGACGAACAATGTCTCTGCGAATGCCGAAACTCCGCCAGACAGACCCCCTTCCCACCACCATATGCGTGTTTGCCTGCATATTGAAAGGCATAATATTCTTCATGGTTGGCGTGAAAAGGAAATATTCATTCTCAGGGTAAAATTCAGCAAGGTTCTTTACCACTGATCTGCTGTAATTACCGAGGCCGGTTGCATTCTGAAATATTCTTTTGGCGTCAAACCCGATACGCATAACGGCGAAGATACTATAAGTATGGGGATGTGATTATGACGGGACTTGTGTATAAAAAAAGAGCCCGGCAATATGCCGGGCCCTGCTATATAACCATGACAACGGTTATTGTATAACGAATTTACCTGTCTGGCTTCCGGAAGTTCCGGTAAGGCGATAAAGATAAATACCGGCAGGCATATCTTTTCTGTCAATATTAACAAAATTCGAAGTGGTGGAATACGTACGGATCAGATTACCATTCATATCACTCAGGTCAAGCGTGTAGGTTTCACCGGTAAAATTGGTGAAGTTCAATACGGCAGTTTCACTGAAAGGATTGGGCTGCACTTTCACATTAAGCGGATTTGCATTCACATATTCAACGCCGGTGGTAGTAACGGTTACGCAATTGTTATTGAGATCGGTAATGATCTCTTCAAACTGATCATTTACGGCAGCAGTGAAATGCTTAATACAGAATTCTGCAGGATAGGCAGTTACCGGAGCATAATAAATCCGGAAGGTCGGGATCGGTTCAAAATGCACCTGATAGGGAACTTCATTATATCCCAATGCGATCACTTCATCTTCTGTATAAGAAATCTGGAAGTTAGTTCCGAATGTTTCAGGACAGAGATTCACCACGCTGTCAATGGTGAGTCCTTCCATAGTAAACTGTGCCCCCATTACCCTGGCACTCGGATTCAGACTATAAATATCAAGATAATTATAAGCCGGGTTAACGGATCCGATACTATAGGTTACTGTGTCTGATGTATTGAGTAAAGTTATTGGAAGCGCACAGAGATCTTCATCATGCGTGTATCCCAATCCCTGATTGGCACAACCCATCACAAGAGCCGCATCCACAACATCAATATTACTGTCATCATTCGCATCGTTGCACATTTCGGCAATAATCGTATTATCAAGCGTTTCGGTAATATATTGATCCACGTCAATATAGGTACGTGTTGTATCCGCATTCAGGTCACCGAGCTGGTGCCAACCGTTGCAGTTTCCTTCACAATCCATTTGCGCAGTTCCCCAAACCTCACCGAGGCAGTCTATATAAACCGGACAATCATCGATCATTTCAGCGTTGATGACACCGGCATCTCTCCAAATATGGATACAACGGGAACGCCAGTTATTCGCGAGATTTACCTCAACATCTCCTTCAAGATCGGGATGATTGAGCCAGTTCACGCGGGCAACAAACGTATATGTTCCGTCGGGGACATCGGTTATATCGATCCACTGACCGCCGGTACCTAAACCGTATGTATCATAACATCCGGCAGAAATCCCCATGTTCGCACCGGTATATCCGCCCATTCCGCAGAGGTCCATAACGGCAAATCCGTTCTTATGTCCCACAGGTGTTTCCGCGCCGGTGGAATCATATAAAATATATTCGCCGTAGTCGATATAGTGATTATGTCCGTGACACGGGTCGTAAACCAGATAAGGATTTTCTGCTGCTGTTCCGATATGATAATCTTCATCACCCAGGTTCCAGATGCGGATACCGAATTTTATAACGGTCCGGATCCCGGGACCCATCAGTGAACCTTCACCTATATAGCAGGCATTGGTCCAATCGTCGGCATTAACCGTTGTAAGTAAAAAGTCAGTTCCGTAACCCGTAGAAATCGTTCCGTCGAAATAGGTTTCGTCCAAAACGAGATCAGGCCCGGAAGGACAATCAGGATTACCCGGATAAATGCAGGAACCGTCATCGGTAAGAGCCAGCGGTGCATAATTACAGGCATAAGCATCCATACAACCGGCTGGCGCTCCCAGATAGGAAAGTGACCAGTCGATGGTGGATCCCGAACATTCTGTATCGAGATCGCCGATACGTATATAAATAAGGTCGCCGGCCTCGAGGATAGCATCCACATTCGACTGAACACCACAGAAATCATCATTATAGGCCATAGTGCCTTCGGCAAGTTCGGTTGGCGTAAGCCCTGCACAATGATCGTAGAGATAAATTTTGGTATTACAGGTATTATCGGGATCGCAGGTGGAAATTTCATACGTTCCTGTCGCAGGAACAGAGAAACTATACCAGAAGTCGGGATGTGCAGCAGTATAACTGCCTTCCACAACAACGACTGCTTCCGAACAATTATCTCCGGGAGCCAAAACCGGAAGTGGTTGAAGCGGATGTGCGGCAAATGCCAAAGTACCGGTTGCAATCAGCGTGCTCAACATAGGGATGCCCGTTAAAAAAGTTGTAGATATTTTTTGCATATACGATAGGTCTTTTCTGCGTCATAAATATAGGAAAATTAATGCAGCACACAAAAGGGAAATGCACAGCTATTTACCGGTTTCCTTTAATGCGGCTTTTACAGCTTCAATATTTTTGGGTGCATTGCCGATAAAGATCTTTGAATGGATAATAAAAACAGGCCTTTTGAGAAATGTATATTCTTCAAGAATATATTTTCTGTAATCGCTTTCAGTAAGGTTAAGCGTGTTTAATCCCCATGCACGATACTTTAGGGCCACACGACTGAATAATGCCTCGTAACTGCCGGCAAGTTTTTTCATGGCATCGATCTGTCCGGCTGTGACAGGCTTTGTTTTGATATCCTGAAGTTCAAAAGGATATTGATTGATCCTAAGTTCCTTCATAATCCGTGAACAGGTTGAACAGGTGGAGAGATAGTATAATTTCAGCATGTAAATAAATTATGTTCCTGTGAAAGCACGACAGGAAAATTGTGTTGCATGCCTCCGGAGAAATTTTGACAAAATTAAATATTCCGGAAGGACGGACAATTTTTTCAGGATCGGAAAATGCATTTGTTTGGCGCGTTTATATTCGATGAAATACCGGAACACCGCTGCATCAATTTCCCCGTGCAATTAATACTGCTGCACCACGCCTTTCGCAACGAAACACCTACATTTGCCGGGGAGTAATTATGGAACCCGTAACCGCATATACAACTATATCATCTTTTGCGGAAGGAATTTTCAAGGCTTCGGGAAGCCAGTTTCTTGCCTATGGTTTTCCTGCTTCGGACGAGATTTTTATAAAAGAACAAAAAGAAAAACTGAAGAAAGAACATCACAAAGCAGTGCATGTTGCTTTTGGCGCACGACTGGGATATGCCGGTGCCCTGGAAAAATTTACCGATGACGGCGAACCTTCAGGCACTGCTGGCCGGCCCATCCTCAACGAATTGAAAAGTCGCGATCTGACAGAAATTGTCATTTTTGTAGTACGCTACTTCGGAGGGAAAAAACTCGGCGTACCCGGACTCATCCAGGCTTACCGCACGGCAGCGGCTGATGCACTCGACCATGCAACGATTATTACCATACATCTGAAAGAAGTTTACACGGGAACCTGCAATGAAAAAGACATGCCTGCTGTAATGCATATGATCAACCGGACAGGCGCGCAGATCCTGGATGCTGCATACGGAGAAATATGTACCTTTAAGATTCGTTTTAATGCAGCACAACATACCATCATTTATCCAAAACTCACTGCTATCTGGCAAATGGAGTTGCAGTTTCTTGCAACGGAATAGAATTTTCGCGTTAGCATTTTTTTTATTCGTCTGCTCTCCCTTAAACGCACAACAAAAGATCCCTTTTACCGGTGCTGCATTTCCTTCTGTAGAAAATCAGCCGGATGTTGTTGCGCTGTTTATTGAAAATAATTGTATGCCGGGAGCGGGTAATTCTTCTCTCGCAACAGAACATATTTCGCGTTCTCCCTTTGCGACGTATTATACTTTTATGCAGGAATATCAAAATATTCCGGTGCACGGAACAATGGTTAAGGTTGCAGTTGGTAAAAGCGGAAAGATACAATCCATAAACGGTTCTTATTTCCAAACGTATGACTGGCCGCATTTTCCTGAACATAAAAAAACAGATTTACCTGAAGCATTTATGTCTTCCGTTGATAACGAAACAATTATCGAACAAAGGAATAAAATTATTGTCGGCGCAACCGGAACACCTTCCCTGTTAACAGAATTTGACCTTATTGATAAAAACCACAATACACATCGCACGCTTATTATTGATGACAACGGTGAAGTACTGGAAGATGATGATCACCGCGTGTATTTTACTGCAGGAGATTCTCTGGTGACGGGAAAAGTTTTTTTACCGGATCCGCTTACATCAGCCGGTGTTGTATATGGCGGCGATTTTACGGATATGGAGGATGCAGATAATGCAGCATTGAATGACCAGCGTTTCGAAGTGGAATTCAATGCATGGTTTGAAAATGATACCTTCTTTTTAAAAACGGACAGTCTCCTGTTAAAGGATATAAATGCACCAACCATTCCGGTAGCATATTCCATTACACCATCGTTTGATTTCTTAAGAAGCGAGGATGGATTTGAAGACGTAAATGTATTTTATCATCTCACAAATTTCAATGCCTATATTAAATTGCTGGGATATGATGCATTGCAGCATATACCGCTGAGCATTGATACGCACGGAGCATCGGGTGCCGACCAGTCGTTTTATACCGGCGGCGCTAATCCGGCGATACAATATGGTGAAGGAGGCGTTGATGATGCAGAAGATGCCGATGTTATTTTGCATGAATATGGTCACGCACTTAGCGATTATGCCTCACCGGGAAGTAATCTCGGACTCGAACGGCACGCGATTGACGAGGCATACGGTGATTATTTTGCTGTAAGCTATTCCCGCGGATTCAGTGATTTTAACTGGGGCGATGTTTTTTCATGGGACGGACATAATGAATTCTGGGCAGGAAGAAATGCAGATACCGAAAAACATTATCCGGAAGATAACGGATTGGATTATTATGGTTCAAGTGAAATTTGGAGCGGTGCATTAATGGATATTTTTGATGCCATCGGAAAAGAAAATACAGACTTGCTTGTTATCGAAGCGCTCTACGGAAGTTTTCCGAATATGACCATGCCGGATGCAGCACAATTAATTCTTAGCGCTGAAACAACCATTTTTACCGGTACATTTCACGATTTGGTGTATGCGAAGTTATATGAACGCGGGCTCATTGCGCCAGACGCAATTGATTCGCCATCCAATAATACGATGCATCTTTTCCCGAATCCTGCACACTCTGTAATACAGATAATGACCAATGATCCTGCTCCGTTTTCCGTCATCGTAACGGATATTACCGGCAAACAGGTTCTAGCGTTTGACGATGTTATTCCCGGACAGGAAATAAATATTGCTTCTTTGCAAAATGGTATTTATACAGTGACGATACAAACAGGTGACAGTATCCGGAAAACGGAAAAACTGGTGATCATTCGTTAAATCAGTTCGCTTATTTTCCCTTTGTAATTATTACACTATTATAATGCTGCATGGTGCAGAAGCTGCAATCCGGAAGAGAAATCAATTAACAAATTTGGGAGATCATCCCTCATATTCATCAGCGGGCCTGAAGCTGAGCACCGGAATTTCGGAATGCGAGATCACTTTATTGATGCGGGAGCCAAAAATGAGCTGATTAAATTTATTTTCAGAATGGCTCATGATCACGAGCAGATCGGCATCAATTTCCTTCGCGTAGATCAATACAGAATTACTCACAACATCATGACGGATCATTTCCGTTGTGCATTTCAGTCCGTTGCCGCGAATTACTTCTGCTGCCTCATCCATTTTTTCCGTCAGCTCCGATTTGCTGGAAATAAATTCTTCCAGAAACTCAGAAACGGCAACCAGATGGATCGTTGAATCGAATGATTTTGCAAAGCGGATAATGCGCTCCACTTTTTCGGAAGTATATTTCGTGAGATCTATCGGCAGCAATAAATTTTTGAATTTGATAGGTGCCTTCACACTTCTGCAGGTAAGTACCGGAAAATCAACGCTGCGTACCAGTTTATCCGTGTTATTTCCGAGCTTGAACCGCGAGGGTTTCGAATCAGATCCGTATGTGCCGATACAGGCGAGTTCGGCATTTATTTCGAGCCCATAATCATTGATGAGTTTGGAAATTGATTCGGTAGTTGTGATCACCTCCGCATGGATGCGAAATGCCGCACCGCTTTTATTTTTGAGATCCTCAAGACGGGCGTTCAGCTTTTGCAGATTTTCCTTATATACGCCGATATCATCGCTCTTCCCGATAAGTTCGTCGCGACGGGCAAAATGAATGAGATGGATCTCGGCATTGCGGCGGTTGGCGATATAGATCGCATATTCGAGGGCGGCAGCGGATGCTTTGGAAAAATCGGTGGGGACAAATATCCTGTTAGGCGGAACACGCATACGGTGCCGCAAAAATAATCAGAAATTTTACATTTAACTTTGGAGTTATGCATGCACCACTGCGTTCTTCTGAACTGATACTCAATCCCGATGGCAGCGTTTACCATCTGCATTTGTTACCCGAACATCTGGCAGATACCGTTATCACAGTAGGTGATCCCGACAGAGTGGAAATGGTATCAAAATATTTCGACC
>CAYTFT010000078.1:0-8569 GCA_964437155.1 uncultured Chitinophagales bacterium
CTGTTTTCGGCGGGCAGAACGAACATAGCTGGTTTACACATCCCGTGGACGGGCATGTGTATCCCAATGAACAGCATTGGTCGTCTTTCAACGACTTCTCACCTGACCGCGATATTAAATACATCTGGGAACGCGCACGATTTTGCTATTTATTAACCGTGATACGGTATGATCATCATTTCAAAAAAGATTCATCCGCATTTGCACTTAACGAAATAGCAGGCTGGATCAGACATAACCGTGTAAATTGCGGACCGCATTTTATTTCCAGTCAGGAGATCGCGTTGCGCATTTTGAACTGGCTTTTTGTTCTGTATTATTATTCTGATAAAGAAACACTCACCGATGACTTGTTCAATACCATTATGCGTTCCGCCTATGCGCAGTTAAAACATATACATAACAATCTTTCGTTTTCCCGCCATCTGGTGCGCAATAATCATATACTTACCGAAGCAACTGCACTGTATGTTTACGCTATACTTTTTCCGCAACTAAAAGAGTCGAAAGCATGGATGCAAAAAAGTAAAAAGATATTGCTTGAAGAAACCGGCTATCAGATTTTTGAAGATGGCACCTATCTGCAATATTCAATGAATTATCACCGCGTGGTTATACAGTTGCTGAATATTGTTATCGGTATATCGAAGCGGAATAATCTGGAAATACACGAATCGGTGATTAATAAGGCGGAGCGCTCTTTGCATTTTCTCGTGACGTGCACCAATAAATCGAACGGACAATTGCCGAATTTCGGTTCAAACGACGGCTCTCTTTTCTTCCCTCTCAGCAATAATGCATACAGTGATTTCCGTCCCCAGCTTCAGTCGCTTGGGTCGCTAACAGGTAAACATTATTTTACAACACCCTTTGAGGACCGCTACTGGATCGGCATACCACCGGCAGCCATACACGAAAAGGAGATACTTGTTTCGGATGGGAAATACAGTTTCCGGGACAGCGGATATTTTATTTTCAGGGAAAACGGAAGTCTTACTTTTATACATTGCGGCGCATATAAAAGCCGGCCCGCACATGCCGATAATCTGCATGTTGACATCTGGTATAACAATGAAAATATCCTGCGCGACGGCGGTACTTTTTTGTATAATACAGATGCAGCAACTAAAAAATATTTTTTTGGCTCCGCTTCGCATAACACACTGATGCTGGGAGATAACGATCAGATGCTGAAGGGTCCGCGATTTATTTGGTATTATTGGACCCGTTTAATACAACATGCAATGGAGGAATCTGACACATGTTTCAGTTTTACAGGGACGATTCAGGGTTTCAGGCAAACCGGTTCATGGAAAAAACAAACACGCACAGTGGTCAAAACAAAAAATAAAGCGGAGTGGGTGATAACAGATACCGTGAATGATAATGGCGGCCTCCCGGTCAGCCAGATATGGAATCCGAATACAGGATTTCATGCTGCCTTCGCGATTAGCGCTATCGATGGGAACGGCCATCTCCTTGAACCGGTCAGCAGAAAAGGATATTATTCAACGACGTACGGACTTCGCGAGGATGCAGAACAGATCGTGTTTCAAACAAATACCTTACAGATCACTACAACCATACGCCTTAAATAATTCATGCACATTTTACTGATACATCAGTATTTTCAGGAGAAGGATGATCCGGGCGGATTGCGGTGGAATGCGATGGCAGCGTCGTGGGCCGCGAAAGGGCATACAATAACCGTGATCGCAGGGATGACGCATTATACAAAAGGTATCCGTAATCCGAAGTACGATAATAAATATGTGTATGTGGATGATTTTGCAAAAAATATCTGCGTGATCAGAACACATGTTTCTGATTCCTATAATAATAATTTCAAAGGACGGTTCAGAGCTTATTTTTCATTTGTGATATCGGGTATTTACGGCGGTTTGTTTAAGGCGCGGGATAAATACGATATGATACTTGTAAGCTCTCCGCCGTTATCGGTCGGACTCATTGCTCTGACTTTATCTTTCCTGAAACGGATACCTTTTGTGTTTGAGATCCGCGACCTCTGGCCGGAATCGGCGATCGATACCGGCATCCTGAAAAATAAATTCATGATATGGATGTCGTTCCTGCTGGAAAAAAGAGCCTATCGAAAATCAAAACTTATCAATGTGCTCACACCTGCAATGCGTGAAACACTTGTCACCAAAAAAAATATTCCTGCGGATAAAATCATTTATATTCCGAATGCCGCCGATTTCGATCTCACTGACCATTTATTGCAGGCATTCGACCGTGCGGCCTTCAGGGTGCAACTCGGAATAGAAAATAAACTCGCCCTCTGCTATGTTGGTGCACATGGAATTGCCAATCACCTTTTACAACTTATTGAAGCAGCCATACTCCTTAAAAATGAACCGGTAGTATTTCTGTTGATCGGCGATGGTATGCAAAAAAATATGCTGATGGAAAAGACCGAAGCACTGGAATTAAAGAACATACTCTTTTTTGATTCTGTTTCAAAAGAAGAAGCGCTGAAATATATTATCGCGTCGGATATCGGTTTATCTGTTTTGAAAAAGGTTGACACATTCAAAACGGTTTACTCCAATAAAACATTCGATTATATGGCCTGTAAAAAACCGGTGATCATGGCGATCGACGGCATTTCAAGGCAACTGATCGAAGAGGCGGGAGCTGGCATGTATGCAGAACCGGAAAATGCCGTGGATATTGCTGCTGCAGTGCGTTTTTATTTGCAGCAACCGGATCAGATCTCACTGCAGGGAAACAAGGGATATCAATTCGCTAAATCACATTTCGACCGTGAAAACCTGGCGACACAATATATACAGGCACTGGAACAATTACATACAAAACTTACAGGCGAAACGGTTGGAAATCCGTTAAGCCCTGCTCCTGACGATGTACCGTAATTTCTTCAAACGAATATTCGATCTGTTCGCAGCCATTGTGATTTTTCTTTTATTGCTGCCCGTATTTATTTTACTCATGCTGGTATGTGCCATTGCCTTCAACGGAAAAATCTTTTTTATTCAGCCTCGCATCGGGAAAGATGAAGCGATTTTCAATATAATTAAATTCATCACCATGCGGCCTGTTTCACCTGCCGGCGCTTCTGCTAATGATGATACAAACCGTTTGACAAAAACGGGCAGGATCATCCGCAAAACTTCATTGGATGAATTACCACAACTTATTAATATTATCAAAGGGGAGATGAGTTTCATCGGCCCGCGGCCATTGCTCGTGCAATATCTTCCCTATTACAAAATGGATGAAAAAATAAGACATACGGTTCGCCCGGGAATTACCGGACTCGCACAGGTGAACGGCAGAAACGCACTCAAATGGGATGAGCGCCTGCAACTCGACCGCGATTATGTATTACATCTCTCCCTGTGGATGGATGTCAAAATATTTTTTCTCACCCTTGCGCATATGCTAAAACCCGGCACGGTAAACACCGATCCGCGGTCAGCAATGGAGGACCTTGATGTGGAAAGGAAACGATGAAAACCTATCCGTTAATTGATCATTACATTTTACGCCCGCCGGCAGCAGAAGATGCAAGTCAGTTGCTGGCGGTAAAAAATAACCGGGAAGCAGCGGAATGGCTGGAGGCGGAAAATGCAGGTTATACCAATGCAGATATAGTAAAATGGATCAGCCGCCATTTGCAGGAAAAAAGAAACCTGATGCTGATAATTGAGGATACTGCTGAAAATAAAATCATCGGGCATGTGGCATTATATAATATTGATGCGGAAAAATCAGACGCAGAATTTGGTATTTTAATCGGTCTTCCCGAATACTGGGGAAAAGGTATCGGTTATGCCGCCACTAAAAAAATGATCGGGATCGCAACCGAAGAATTACATCTGCAATCAATTCATCTGCACGTGCTGTCGAAAAATACACGTGCTATTCATATATACGAACAACTCGGTTTTAAACAACAAGGATTACTTCCGGCACCTGCCCTGAAAAACGGGAAACCGGAACCGGTAATGCTCATGCAATACAGCATCCATGCAATGTGAATTAATTCCCTTTTCAATACATACACTTTCTGAAAACGGAATTACGTGTTCTGATTTTTATCAGGAAGCCGCATACGTCGCTCTGGATGCAAAGCTGCATAACGGTCAGCCTTTTATTTTTATCGTAAACACCGGTTCACTCAAAGCTGCTGTGCCTGTAATTCTCAGAAATATTCCATCAGCTGCAACCCCGGATGAAAAATTACGGGATGCCGTCAGCCCTTACGGATATCCGGGCATTTTATTCAGCGGGCAACCCGATGCGCATGCATTATCAGAATGTATTTCCGGTATACAACAAGCTGCATTCGAAAATAAAATTGTTTCTGTCTTCCTTCGTTTGCATCCGTTTTATAATGCTGTACTATTTCCGGAAATGCCGGATGTTAAACAAGTATTTCACGGGCATACCGTTTATATTGATCTGCAATTACCCGTTGAAGAAATAAGAAAGGCCTATTCTACCAATCATAAACGCGATATTAAATCACTGACACAAAAAGGATTTACGACAAGGATAAATGATAAGGCATTCCTAGCAGATTTTTATTCCGCATACACCGGAACAATGCAGTTTGTGCAGGCGGGCACTTATTATCATTTCAGTTATGATTATTTCCAGACGCTTTCTGCTATTTTCGGTGACCGGCTCACCTGTATTTCTGCGCATACACCTGCAGGTGATTTTGTATCCGGAGCTATATTTATCGAAACAGCCGGACTTGTGCAATATCATCTTGGCGGAACACCTGTCCGATTCAGGACATTCGCCGGATCAAAGCTTGTATTTGATGCTGCTATTGATCATTTTCATCATCTGAAAAAAAATATTTTACATTTGGGTGGCGGATTTGGTTCAACGGAAGATGCATTATTCCGTTTTAAAACCGGCTTTTCCAAACAATTAAAACAATACAGCACATTGCGGATGATCACTGACCGGGAAAAATATCATCATCTTTCGTCCATGCATGCATCCGCATCAACCGAAGGCATGGAAAATTTTTTCCCTGCATACAGAAAATAATTAATGGTCCGACCCGAAAAAATATGGCTTTCGCCTCCTCACCTCTGCGGTAAGGAAATGGAATACGTGCAAGAAGCATTTGCAAGCAACTGGATCGCACCGCTCGGTCCGCATGTGGATGCATTTGAAATGGAGCTTGCACAATACACCGGTGCAGGGTATTGCGCTGCATTGAGTTCCGGAACTGCTGCAATTCATCTTGCACTTATTTTGTGCGGCATCGGGAAAGATGATTTTGTTATTTGTCCCTCCTTTACTTTTTCGGCAACTGCAAATCCAATCATTTATCAGGGAGCTGTCCCTGTTTTTGTGGACAGTGAAAAAGAAACCTGGAACATGGATCCTGAAAAACTGGAGGAAGCGATTCAGTTTTGTCTGGCAAAAAATAAAAAACCAAAGGCAATTATTATTGTCCATTTGTATGGCATGCCTGCGCAACTCGATGCATTATTATCCATTGCAGATGCATATGCTATTCCTGTTATTGAGGATGCCGCCGAATCACTCGGGTCAAGGTATAAGGGACAACATACCGGAACCTTCGGCAGATTTGGTGTGCTTTCCTTCAATGGCAATAAAATAATAACGACTTCCGGCGGAGGCGCGCTTATTTCCAACGAGGAGGAATCCATTGCAAAAGCACGGTTTCTCTCCACGCAGGCCCGTGATAAGGCTCCGCATTATCAGCATTCGGAGATCGGGTACAATTACCGGATGAGCAATATTTCTGCGGCGATTGGTCGCGGACAGTTATCCGTTCTTCAGGACCGTATAATTGCCCGCCGGGCCAATTTCGAGTTCTACCGATCTGCATTAGCAGACAAACCAGGCTTCACTTTTCCGGAAGAACCCGGGGGCAGTTTCAGCAATCGCTGGCTCACCACCGTTCTGATCGATCCGCACATTACCGGCGCCACGGCAACCGATATCCGCCTGGCGCTCGAAGAGGAAAACATCGAATCCAGGCCCTTCTGGAAGCCCCTGCACCTGCAACCTGTTTTCAGCATGTATCCTGCTTTCCTCAACGGCACCAGTGAAACCTGCTTCCAGTCGGGGCTTTGCCTGCCTTCAGGCTCGGCACTTACACGTGCCGATCTTCACCGCATCACGGGAATTATCAGCACTTCCTGCTCCCGTTAGCCCGCCGCACTTTTAGTCGCTTCCTCTATCAATTGCGGGTATTTTCCATTAATTTTGTTAAGCCTTTATTTGTGGCATCAGGGATTTGAGCCATGCACTACTTTGTGACCGACACGACCGGCAGCAAATGTAAAAGGACCACGCTTCAAGGCAGCAGGTGTAAAGGCTTAATGCATGACAGACCAGTTCAGGAATTATATCAACAGAACTTTCGGCACCCGCATCCTCTCCAAATGGATCGTGCTGTGTTTTGATATTGTCATTACCATATTCACATACGGACTCGCCTATATTCTGCGATTCAATTTTAATGCTGAGGAGATCTCCTTTGAAGCATTCGTAGATAATACCCTTATCACGATGGTGCTTTTTACTGCGGCCTTCCTGATTTTTAAATCCTACGACGGGATCATCCGTCACAGCGGTATGGCCGATGCCCAGCGGATACTCCGTTCGGGAGCGGTTGCCATTACCGCGTGTTTGCTTGTATCGCTCGTGGCAAGAACAGGATCCTACGGATTTTCCGTTTTACCGGTCTCGATCATTATCATCCATTCCGTTCTCAATATTTCCATGTTGCTTTTCAGCCGCTATGTGATCAAGGTATTATTTTATCAGTCGGCAAGAAATAATGTATCTCCCATCCCTGTAATTATTTACGGTGCAGGCAGACGCGGTGTGAGTGTGCTGAATGCCCTGCGCAACGATCATAAAAAGAATTATCATATCGCCGGATTTCTCGATGATAATATGTCAAAGGTGGACAAGACAATTGAAGGAGTAAAAATTTATCCTTCTGCAAAATTCAAATCATTAATTACAAAATTCAACATCAGCGAACTCATCATTGGCATTCATAATATTGACAGCTTTCGCAAAAATGAGATCGTGGATATTTGTCTGCAAAATCAGATCATCGTTAAATATGTTCCGCCGGTGGATGACTGGATCAACGGAACGCTGAGCACTAAGCAGATCAGAAATATCAATATTGAAGATTTACTCGGACGCGAGCCTATCATTATTGAAAATGAAAAAATAAAAAATGTAATCAGCGGAAAGACCGTGCTCATAACCGGAGCAGCAGGTTCAATCGGAAGTGAATTAGTGCGCCAGGTGATGCATTATGCTCCCGGGAAACTTATTCTGGTGGATCAGGCGGAGAGTGCGTTGTATGATCTCCGTATGGAATTATTTTTTCAGCTCGAAAACACGCCGGCCCTTTCGGCTGAATTTATTGTTTGTGATATAACGAATATCCGGAGGATAACAAATGTATTTCGCGCATACGAACCGCAGATCGTATTTCACGCTGCCGCTTATAAACATGTTCCGCTGATGGAAACCAATCCGCTGGAATCGGTGCATGTAAATATTTTCGGAACTAAAAATCTTGTCGATCTTGCCTCTGTCCATGCGGTAGAAAAATTTATCATGATCTCGACTGATAAAGCGGTAAATCCCACCAACGTAATGGGTGCTACAAAAAGAGCCGCTGAGATATATGTGCAGGACGTTACAAAACGCGAAAAGAATAAAACGATTTTCATCACCACCCGCTTTGGCAATGTGCTTGGGTCAAACGGCTCTGTGGTAAATTATTTTAAAAAACAAATTGAGAACGGCGGACCGGTTACCATCACCGATCAGGATGTCACGCGTTATTTTATGACGATAAGCGAGGCCACCCAGCTCGTAATGGAAGCCGCAACAATGGGTAAAAGCAGTGAGATCTATTTGTTTGACATGGGTAAACCGGTGCGCATTTACGATCTTGCAGTTACGATGATACTCTTGAGCGGATTAAAACCGGATAAAGACATTGAAATAAAATATACAGGGTTACGCCCCGGAGAAAAATTGCATGAGGAATTGCTCAACAATAATGAAAACACATTACCCACGCATCACGACAAAATTAAAATTGCACTCACCTCCGATCAGGATGCGGCATGGGTGCAACAATGCATGCAGGAATTATGGGATGCATTAATGGCCAGTGATGAGGGGAAGATGGTAAGTTGTCTGAAAAAGATGATACCCGAATATATCAGCCGTAACTCACCATTTGAAGACCTGGACAGCAGAGATGCCACTCCGGTCGCATCGGTAAAATGAAGGAAATCACCGATTGTAAATCTGTAAAAACTATCTTTGTTCACCAATCCGGGATAACAGCCAAATTAAAAAATTAACGACCAGCACGAATGGGACAATATTTCAGGCATAACCGCAAAAATTCGCTCCTCGCCATTATTTTTTGCTGCACATTTCCCCTGTTTCAGGCATGCGGATTATTATATCCGAACAGGATCCTGAATACGGAAAAAGATTTTCAATTTTCTACTTTCATTGATTCTGTCCCGAAAGATTTTAT
>CAYTFT010000079.1:0-8512 GCA_964437155.1 uncultured Chitinophagales bacterium
TATCTGAAATATGCCCTTCCACCGCTGAGCGTATTGGTGTTTTTATTGTTTGCCGCACCTAACATATTGAAAGACAGCAACATACGACTGATCAAGAACAATACACTCTTTGAAAAAAAGGCACCTTTCTCTTTTAATATCCGGAATAAAAACCTGGAAGCCGTGCAATATGAAGACTTTGAGCTGCAGTTACAGATATCCGGCGCCATCCTGCCTGGCCAGGTCACCCTCGTAACCGAAACCGGCTCCTATAATATGATGAAGTCCGGCGATGATGCCTACACCTATTTATTTAATAAGGTCCCCGCCGATATTACTTTTCATTTTGAGGCCAACGGATATCGTTCTGCCGGATATGATCTGACTGTTGTACCCAAGCCCACCCTGCTCAATTTTGACGTATCCCTTGATTTTCCCGCTTATACCCGCGTGAAAGACGAAACACTGAGAAACACCGGTGACCTTATGATACCGGAAGGAACCAATATTGAATGGATATTCAATACAGACAATACCGATCGTGTTGAATTATTTTTCCCGGAACAGAAATCGGATGCTAAAAAGGATGGCAAGTCTGTGTACAAAGCCGCCAGAACAGCAACCGTGAATGAGACCTATAAAATCGGTATCTCCAACAGCAAAGTATATAACCGTGATACGATCAGTTATATGATTACCGTGATTACCGACAATTATCCGGAGATCAGTGCACAGCAGTTTAAGGATAGCCTTGACGAAAAATTTCTCTATTTCCTCGGGGATATTAAGGATGATTATGGTTTCCGCAATGTGCAGTTCAAATACACCATCGAATCACAGGATGCCGGTAAAAATTATTATAAAAAGGATGAGCAGTTTGAAAACATTCCCGTGAACAAGGAAAGCAACAGTATGCAGTTCACGCATTCGTTTGATCTCCGATCCAAATCCCTCCAGCCCGGCGACCGGGTTACATACTATTTCGAGGTATGGGATAATGATGGCATTCACGGGAGCAAATCATCCCGAACCCCTTCCATGTTATATGTGGTTCCCACGCTTGAAGAGCTGGAACAAATTAAGGATCAGAACAACGAGGATATCAAGGATAAAATGGACGACCTGCTGAAAGATGTGCAGGATATCCGGAAACAAACGGAAAAGATGCAGGAGAAATTCCTCGAGAAAAAAGAGCTGAACTGGGAGGATAAAAAATCTCTGGAAAACCTGATAAAAAAGAACCAGGATGCACAGCAATCCATGGAGCAGCTGAAGGAAGATTATAAAAACAACCTTGAACTACAGAAAGAATATATGCCGGCCGACCCGGAGATACTGCAAAAACAGGAGCAACTGGAGAAAATGTTTGATGAGGTATTGCCCGATGAAATGAAAAAACTGATGGACGAACTGCAGGAGTTGATGGATAAACTTAATAAGGAACAGTCGCTTGAGGAGATGAAGAAAATGGAAATGAACAACGAGCAGGTTGAGAATGAATTGGACAGGATGCTGGAACTCTTCAAACAACTGGAAATGGAGCAGAAGATGCAGGAAACCATTGACAAGCTGAATGCGCTTTCGAAAGAACAGGAGGATCTGAGCAAACAGACCGAGGATAAAAAGTCAGATAACACCGAAAACCTTGAAAATCAGGAAGATATAAATAAAAAGTTTGATGATATTCAGAAGGACATGGAGGAAATGCGGGAGATGAATAAGGAGCTGGAGCAGCAGAAAGACCTGGAAAATACAGGGGAGCAGGAAGAGCAGATTGAGCAGGACCTTAAAAACTCTTCACAACAGATCCAGCAGAACAATAAGAAGCAGGCATCGCAGAGTCAGAAAAGCGCTGCCAAGCAAATGAAAGATATGGCAAGTCAGATGCAGCAGCAAATGCAGCAGGACAGCCAGCAACAGCAGGAAGAAGACCTTAATGCATTAAAACATCTTCTCGACAATCTCATCAAATTATCTATTGATCAGGAGGCATTGATGGATGAGGTGCAGGAAATCAAAACCAACAATCCGAAGTTTGTTGACCTGATGGCGGCCCAGGAAAAGATAAAAGAAGACACGCGCATTGTGGAGGACAGCCTTATGGCGCTTGCGAAGCGAAATTTCCAGATCGGCAGTTTTATTACACGCGAGATGGCGGAAGTAAATTCCAATCTGGGAAAAAGTGTAGAGCAAATGGGAGAACGCCAGGTTAGCCAAAGTAATTTGTACCAGCAACTTGTAATGACAGGATTTAATAATCTCGCCCTTATGCTGGATGAGGTGATGCAGCAAATGCAGCAGCAGATGGCACAATCAAAACCGGGAGCACAGATGTGTCAGAAACCGGGAGGAAAGAGTGAATCCCAGATGCCCTCAATGAGTGAAATGCAAAAACAATTGAACGAGCAGCTCAACAAGATGAAGGGTGAAATGGAGAAAGGGCAGCAGAAGGGGCAGAAACAGGGGAATAGTCAGCAACTTGCCGAAATGGCTCAAAAACAGGCTGCCATCAGGGATGCGATTCAAAAAATGATCAATGAATTAGGTGGTGGAAATACGGAGGATGGAAAACTTGCCAAGCAGTTGCAGCAACTCGCCGATCAGATGGATAAAACCGAGGAAGACATTGTGAATCGGAACCTCACGGAAGAAACCCTTCGCCGTCAGCAGGATATATTAACCCGTTTGCTGGAAGCGGAAGAATCTGACCGTCAGAGAAAACAGGACAATGAAAGAAAATCCAATACAGCACAGGATATCACACGGGTTGTTCCGCCGGCCATTGAAGAATATCTCAAAAAACGGAGTGCCGAGCTCGACCTTTATAAAACTGTTTCACCCGAACTGAAACCTTTTTATAAAAATTTAGTAGAAGATTATTTGCGGTCAATAACCTACTAAATCCGCGCATGCATGACGGCAGATACGATAAGTCAGGAAATACGTCTCAAATCCATCCCATCCAACATTGTTCTCATCGAATCCTTCGTGGAAGAAATGCGATATAAGCTGGACATCCAGGATGAGGTGTATGGAAATCTGCTTGTTTGCATTACAGAAGCCGTTAATAATGCCATTCTGCATGGCAACAAATCAGACGCGGCAAAAGATGTAACCGTCTCCATCCGGAGAAACAATAACAAACTTACCTGCTTAATTAAAGATCAGGGTTGCGGCTTTGATTTTAATCATCTTCCCGACCCTACGGCTCCTGAAAACATTGAGAATATTGGCGGAAGAGGCATTTTTCTGATGAAACACCTTTCTGATCTGGTTGTTTTTTCCAATGACGGAACTAATGTTGAGATACAATTCAGACTCTGATGGAGCCCATTCAATTTCAATCCCATGCCATACACTTCCGTTTAAAAGATACGCTGCGCATTAAAACCTGGCTTGAACGCATAATCCTTGCCCACCATAAGTTTCCGTCCCAGATTCAATTCATCTTTTGCGCTGACGAATACCTGTTGGGAATAAATCAATCCTACCTCAATCATACAACACTTACCGACATCATCACGTTCAATTATAACGCGGGACATTATGTATCCGGGGATATTTTTATCAGCATCGACAGGGTAAAAGAAAATGCCAATACCTATAAATCAACTTTTGACGACGAATTGCATCGGGTAATGGTGCATGGCATCCTGCATTTACTTGGCTATAATGATAAAACCCCCGCTGAAATTAAAACCATTCGCAAGAAAGAAGAAGAATCTCTGAAGATCCTCGCGCAGGTCTGATTGTTCCACGTGGAACCTCTCACCCGGAATTCCTATTGATTGTTTCACATGAAACATTTTTGCCGTTTCGCCTTACCTTTGTAACCGCATGTTCAAAGAATATGATGTAATCGTTGTTGGTGCCGGCCACGCGGGCTGTGAAGCCGCTGCTGCCGCTGCAAATATGGGGTCATCCGTTATGCTGATAACGATGAATATGCAAACCATTGCACAGATGAGCTGTAATCCGGCGATGGGAGGTGTGGCGAAGGGACAAATCGTAAGGGAAATAGACGCTATTGGCGGATACTCGGGAATTGTGACCGACCGCACCATGATCCAGTTCAGGATGCTGAACCGGAGCAAGGGCCCTGCAATGTGGAGTCCGCGCGCCCAAAGCGATCGTATGTTGTTTGCTCTTGAGTGGCGCCATCTTCTTGAACAGACCGGGAATGTGGATTTCTGGCAGGATACAGTGGTGGGGCTGGTTATAAAGGATGATTTTGTTTGTGGGGTCAGGACCGGTCTGGGAATGGAGATAAGGTCGAAGTCGGTGGTCCTGACAAACGGGACATTTCTGAACGGACTCATTCATATAGGTGAGAAAAACTTTGGCGGCGGCCGGCTTGCAGAAAAACAGGCAACGGGTATTACCGAACAATTAATCTCTCTCGGATTTGAAAGCGGAAGGATGAAAACAGGAACCCCGCCGCGTGTTGACGGGAGAAGCCTGGATTATACTTTAATGGAAGAGCAAAAGGGAGATGATACCCCTGCGAAATTTTCCTACACCGAAACCCCTAAATTATCCAAGCAAAGAAGCTGCTTTATCACCTATACCTCTGATGCGGTGCATGCCGAACTGAAAAAGGGTTTCGAAAAATCACCGATGTTCAGCGGGAGAATAAAGGGTCCCGGACCCCGGTATTGCCCATCCATAGAGGATAAGATCGAGCGGTTTGCATCAAAGGACCGCCACCAGATCTTTGTAGAGCCTGAAGGGTGGAACACGGTGGAAGTTTATATCAACGGCTTCTCTACGAGCCTTCCGGAAGATGTTCAGTTTGCTGCCCTGAAAAAAATGAAGGGCTTCGAAAATGTAAAAATGTTCCGGCCGGGTTATGCTATTGAGTATGATTATTTCCCGCCGGTGCAGTTGAAACACACTCTGGAAACCCGTATTATTAAAAATCTGTTTTTCGCGGGGCAGATCAACGGAACCACAGGATACGAGGAAGCCGCCTGCCAGGGGCTGATGGCGGGGATAAACGCCCATCAGAATGTTACCGGAGGAGCCCCTTTTGAAATAGACCGAAGCGAGGGTTATATCGGCGTTTTGGTTGATGACCTCATCAACAAGGGGACCGAAGAACCCTACAGAATGTTTACCTCCAGGGCCGAATACCGGGTATTGTTACGGCAGGATAATGCCGACCTGCGCCTGACAGCTAAGTCCCATGCGTTAGGACTCGCGGACGATGCGCGTATGAAGCGGGTGAATGAGAAAATTACCGCCACAGAAAAGCTGATCACATTCCTGCAAACTACCCGCGTGGAGCCCGATCAGGTGAACGGAATATTGGAGCAAAGAGAATCGGCGTTGATAAACCAAAAAGTAAAGCTTGCCACCCTCTTGTCCCGGCCACATATCGGAATTAAGGATTTTCAGCAGATTAATGGTGCCATAGCAGAGAAACTCGCAACCTTTGAAGAGGAATTTCTTGAACAGGCAGAAATTTCTGTCAAATATGATGGATATATAATGAAAGAAAAGGAGCTGGTGGAAAAAATGCAGCGGCTGGAACATATTGTCCTGCACGATTCAATTGATTATTCTGTATTGCACTCCATCTCTTCTGAAGCAAAAGAAAAACTTTCGCGGATCCGCCCGAAAACACTTGGGCAAGCCAGCAGGATCAGCGGCGTTTCCCCATCAGATATTTCTGTACTGATGGTTTATATGGGAAGATGATATGAACAAAAAATCACAGGCACTCCCGCTCCTTCCCCTGTTCTGCATTCTGTTCGGCTGTGCTAATATGGTAGCGCCAACCGGCGGTGATAAGGATATAATTCCGCCGCATGTAGTCGATTATCTTCCAGATAGTAATTCTGTTTACTTTAATGCGAACAATATTCAGATCACATTCAATGAATATATTGCGATTAATGATATTTTCAATCAGGTAATTATTTCGCCCCCGCTGGATGGTGTTCCTGCCTATAAACTGAAGGGCAAAACACTTACGGTTGAATTGAATTCTACACTGAAAGATTCTACTACGTATACAATTAATTTCGGACAGGCAATTAAAGATATTACAGAGGGAAATATATTAGATAATTTTACATACGTTTTTTCGACCGGAAGTTATATTGATTCCTTACTATTGTCGGGAAAAATAATTGATCTGCTCACCGGCGCTCCTGTCGAAAAAGTATATGCGGTTTTATATTACGAACCGACAGACACTTCCTTCACAAAAACAAAACCGTATTATTTTTCCAGAACAAATAAATCAGGCGAATTCACGATACGCAATATCCGCCCCGGACGCTATAAATTATTTGCGATCGAGGATCAGAACTTTAATTATTATTATGATCTCCCCAACGAACGCATTGCGTTCCAGCCGGAAGAATTAAATATTGATTCAAATATCGCCGGACAGAAATTAACCATTTTTCAGGAGGACCGCATCAAACAAAACCTGCTTGAAATAAAATCTTACGGATACGGACAAACGAAACTTGCATTTTCACGGCCGGCAGACAGTGTTTCTATAGAATATACGGGAGAAGATACTTCTGCACACTACCTTACAAGAAATGCTTCCAATGATACACTTATTTTCTGGAAGGCAAATTATATGCTCGATTCCATGCGATTTAAGATCCGGTTTGACACAACTGTGATCGAACGTTCTATACCGCTGAAAGCAATTCCTGCAGATTCCGCTTTTTATAAACTAAAAAATAATTTTACAACGAATATCATTCAACCCAAAAAGAAAGAAACGGATGTAACAGAGGCCGACTGGGATCCGGACAAACCCGTTCAATTTAAATTTCAAAATCCTCTGTTCACGACAGACACAGGAAAAATAATTATTACTGAAGACAGCGCCACTATTATAAAGCCGCGATTCATTATAGATTCTGCAGATGCGCGAAACCTGCAAATATTATATAACTGGAAGCCGGAGAAAAAATATCGCATTCTTTTTCCGGAAGGTGCCACACAAGATATTTTCGGTTTAACAAATGACAGTCTTATTATCATACTGCATATCAAAAAAGAAGATGCTTACGGTTCATTAAAAATAAATATCACGAATCAAACCAATGAGCAGCTTATTCTGCAACTGATGTTGCCCGATCAGAAAATTATTGATGAAAAGATTTTTTCCAAAGCTGCATTTTCCCTCTCTGAAAATGTGCTTACCTATTCGACCGGCTACCTCGCTCCGGGTGTTTATAAAATCAGGATCATCACAGATAATGATGAAAACGGAAAGTGGACCGCAGGTGAACTTCAAACAAACCGACAACCCGAACGCGTATTATTCTATCCGGTTGATCAGAACATTCGTGCAAACTGGGAAAATGCAATTGAATGGATAGTGAAGTGATGTTTTGAAAAAATCGGTTTCCAGAAAAAAATCCAATCAAATAGTTGCCCGTTACAAAACGATTTCGGTTTTTTTGATGTGGGGTGTCACACATTAATTACGTCAGCCAGCGGGGCCTAAAATCAAAATAAACGCAATTGCGTGATTTAAAGAGAAAATGCAGGGTCTGCATTCGTGCAATATGCCCATCCGAATTTTTCGATGCACCATTTTTTCAATTCGGCAATTTCCGTTGAGAGTAATTTCTGGATGGCTTTATTTAATTCCGTTTTAAAAAGTCGCGGGTCAAAACTCACCTTCTCGAGGATCATTTTGGAATACTCAAGCATTGACATAATTCACTTGTGATTTTAAGGTATCAGAAAAACGGGAATTGGCTGTCAAATGTTGCGTTTTTTCCGGGTTTAACAAAATGACGATTTTCACACTTTTGTGTGCAATTGTACGATGCTTCCCGAACCGATAGCCGGGTGCCCGTTTCAAACAACTGTTTGTTTGCTGCAATGCCACCTTTTCGGTGTAACAATTTAACAGAATCCGAAACCAACGCGAGCGCCGGGTATGAAAAAAATGTCTAACTTTATTTCGATTTTTATAGGAATAAACCGCACCGGCGTTATGAAAAAATTTCTTCTCGTTCTTATTTGCCTTACTGCACTACTTTTTAAGGCCGAATCTCAAATAACCGCCTTTCCCGATACAAGTATTTGTCCGGGTGATTCTGTAACACTTGGATCAGACCTGATAGATTTCTGCGGGGACTGCTACAGCTACGAGTCACTTGCCTATGACCCGTATCCCATTGGCGGAACAGCTCTAACTATGGTGGATGACACTTATATCGGTCCTTTCGATATTGGTTTCAGCTTCTGCTATTTTGGCGTCAACTATACGCAGTTCTGGCTCTGTTCTAACGGGTGGATCAGCTTTGTTGAACCGCTGCCGGGCATGGCAACCAACTGGACACCCGATGGTCCGATACCGGATGCCGCATTCAATGTTCCACGTGCCGCGATATTTGGTCCGTGGACCGACTGGCATACAGGACTCTGTACCGATTGTATCCACTTTGAAACATTTGGTGTGGCTCCCGACAGAAAATTTGTTGCAACATGGGATGCCGTGCCCCTGTTTTCCTGCACAGGTGATATCGGCACATTCCAGATCGTATTG
>CAYTFT010000080.1:0-8504 GCA_964437155.1 uncultured Chitinophagales bacterium
GAACTGATCATCGGTATACACATAAAAATAATCGGCATAATCGTGCATGGCGGCAATGCTGTCGCCGAAGGCATACGGACTTTGCTGTATGTATCCGAGATATTTACGCTCAATTCCATTATACACGGAAAAATTTCCGCCATTGCTGTAATATAAATATTTATCTGTGTTTTTGAAAAATGCCGGATTGGAAATATCCAGTTCCCTTCGCTGATGTCCGGCATAATAAATAAGTTCGCCGGAATTAGAGATATATGCGAGGCTGTTGGCAGCGGGTTGCAGGGAACGAATCGCCTGATGCTCGAGATGTACGATCCGGCCGCTGTCCTGTACATAAAAATCACCCTGCGGGTCCGAATAACCGAGCATGCATTGCGCAGTAACTGTTGAAAAAAAGCAGGTTATGCAAGCGATGAAAAAACAAACCAGATGATTATAGCGTAGTGACATTGATCAAAAACGGAATAAAACGTATATATCCGGAGTAAAGGTATGATATTTGCAAAAATCCACATTCATTAAAACCCTTACTATGACACGTTCAATTATGCTCTCCATGTTTGCTTCGTTTTTTTCATTTTTTGCCCGGGCGCAAAGTGATGATGTAAGCAAATTACCTCCGATCAATGAACTCGGAACAGGTGAATTTATGGGCCATCAGGGCGGCCTTTATCCCGGAGGTAGCAACCAGATGCCTGCCGCTTTTTATACAGATGCAGTAGCAATGGCTTCCTCAGTGCAGCCGCTGGATAAAAGCGGAAATCCGGATCCGAACGGTAAAATCGGGCTTATCGGGCTCGGAGCTTCTACTGTTGCAATGTTCAGCAACGGACTGACTTCAATGGTTCCCGGCACATCCGGATTAAATAAAGAGATCGTATATGTGAATTGCGGAATCGGCGGGCAGGACTTCAGTGATATATTAAATCCGGCGGCAAAATTCTGGCCTACGATCGATCAGCGCCTTGCAACTGCGGGCATTACTGTTGACCAGGTACAGGTATTATGGTGCCAGGAGGATAATCTGAAAAACAGTTCAAACAGTATTGATCAGCGCGGACAGTCATTAGTTGATGATTTTACCGAACTTATCCGAATGAGTAAACAACATTATCCAAACCTCAAATTGTTTTATATGACAGGCCGGCATACAACAGCATTTATGCCTGCTGATGCAAAGGATAAACATCGCGAGCCAAAGTCCTATATTAACGGTTGGGCCTGTAAATGGGTAATTGAAAAACAAATAAACGGTGACGCAACACTCAGTTATAAAGGGGATAATGCAAAAGCGCCGCTTGTTCTCTGGGGACCCTATTTCTGGACACAGGGTTCAACACCCAGAAAAGACGGGTATACCTGGACAAAAGATCTGGTTTCAAATGATGGTGTGCATCCGAGTGAAGCAGGTATTACACGTGTATCACAGGATCTCATTGATTTCTGGAGCACCGATCCTGTTTCGCAGATATGGTTCCTTGAATCAGGCGCGGGGATTACCGGAACATCTACTACAACAACAGAAACTACTTCAGATTATATGCGCCTGATCGTGAATACTACTCCGGTGAAAAAAATTCCATTTTCAGAAATAAGTGAGGAATTTAAAATCGGTGTCGGGAAAGATTCAACAGTCGTGTATAAAAATGATCATGCAAAAAGAGATACCGTATTTATCATCACATTAAAAGAACCGGGTAATTATACAATCAAGCTTACCGGTGCAGATGGTGAATTGCATGGAGGCAAATTTACCATCGATGAGAATATGGTAGTAACAGCAGATGATAAAAGCGATGTTGTCACGGATCCGAATGCTCCGGCATGGATCGTAAACGGTGTAAATAAAATGTCAAAACTGAAAAGACTTATGGCACCGCACACTACTGTAAAAGCTGTTTTTTACGACAGCAAGGGTAAAATGATCACAGAGGTTGAGGATGTGCTGAATAAACATACTGATTTGAATGAAATTCTTGATCGCGGTATGTATCCGGTAAAATTCTTTGACGAGAAAGGAGAGGAGATACCTTTCATGGATAGTTCGAAGGGTTATGTGAAAATAAAATACTGAGTAATCAGGTAATAAAAAAAAGGCGAAGCACTCCACTTCGCCTTTTTTTATTTGCATTATTATCTCGTGATGCGTACCGTACCGGCACCGTTATAACTATGATATTCTTCATCATACATTGCATCTGCCATGACAGGTCCCATTCTGAATGTGCCCGGCGAAACAGCGCGGACGGTGTAATAGAAATTTCTTGGCAATGCATGTGCGTAAGTATAAATATTCACACGGTCGTCGCGGATGTCTTCATGATCGGGGTCTGACTGATCCTTGATCCAGTTTAATGCGACCGTTGCCCTGATCCTGTCATTTTCAATTTCGAATCCTGCAGGTAAAATATCTGTGATAACAACATTATCTACACGTGAGCCAACCGCACTTTGCAATGTGATCTTTATCACGACAAGATCATTTTGCTTAATGTTTTTAAGGTCGACCGAATGTCCCCAACGGTCGTAAAATGTTTTACGCACACGCAGATAACTGTCTTCTTCTTTGAAGGAACCATCGGCAGTAACTCCTTCAGTCATCCAGAAATAAAATAGTTGACCGTTTCCGGTTGCGTCCACGGTGATATTTTTATTGATCATGCTCTTATCGTCGATCACCAGATCTTTTCCGGTGAATTTTCCGATTTCTTTTCCATCCGCTTTAATGGATGCCTGCACATTTGCGTCTTTTGTGCGTCGGGCGATCTTGCCGAAAGCCAGAAATGCAAAGGAGCGTTCCTGTGTATTCAGATAATATCTGTTCTTCATCATTTCTGATAATTGCTGCGCAAGTAATCCGATCTGACTGTTATCAGGATCTGCTTCAAGCAGACAATTCAAAGCGATTGCACGGTCGCGGATCGGAGAATAAAAGCTTCCGCTGAATACCTGCACCGATTCTTCACCTGTAAAAGAAGAAGGTATTAATTTATCGTAGCTTTTTCTGTCGCCGGCAAGCAGGTAACTCATGGCGAGCATATATTTTCCGTCGAGCGGAACAACACTTAAGTTTGCCTTATAATAATTCATGGTGGAAACCTCGGCTTTTCCGGCGAGGGCAAGTACATACATGGAATAAAATACTTCTTTCGAAGCCATTTCCTTGCTCAGGTTGTTATTATAGTAATATACGAAGGTCTTTTTCTGCTTGAGCATACTTTTCAAATAGCCATAAGATTTATCCAGCACTTTCTGATCAACATCGAATCCTGCTTTCTTCGCTTCATACAGAAAATGTGTTGCATAAATGGTTCCCCACCAGCTTTCATAACCGCCACCGGGCCAGTACATCATGGCACCGTTATGCATCTGCATGCTTTCCAGTATTCTGATTCCTTCCTGCACATTTGCAGAAGGATCAAGATTTTTATTTTCTTTTCCATACATGTTTTTCACGAGATCGGAAAAATAGATCTGTGGAAATACAGAAGAGGTGATTTGTTCCACACATCCATGCGGATAATGGATCAGATAATCAAGATCATCAGCAAACTGAACAATGGGTGAACGGCTTACGATCAGTTTTGCCTTTGCACTTTCCGGAACAAATTTGTTCGAAATATGCAGGGTGGTTGTTTTACCCGCATCAATAAATCCTTCACCGTGATATTTCTGCAGTGATGCAGGCGGCCTTACCGGAATTTCTGTTTCATCGTGAAATTTTTCATCGAGTGCCTGCACATCTACTTTCACCTTCGCATTTCCCGGGATATTCGCGGCAAGCAATTTAAATTCAACCCGTCCTTCTTTATTTGCAGAAATATTTACCTGCTGTGTATTCGTTCCTGTTAATTGCAGCGGTCCCTCCACCGAAATTGTCACTTTCCCATTCGCGTTTTTTGCTGTCGTGTTAGCGAGTGTAATGGGAACCGTAATTGTGTCGCCCGGACTTAAAAACCGCGGGAGAGAAGTTGTTACCACGATCGGGTCAGCTACTTTGATATGCGTTTCGCTGGAACCAAACTGATCATTTTTATAGGTGGCTACCATCACCCGCAGATCCCCTGAGAATTGCGGGATATCAATATCAAATTTCGCATGGCCGTTTCCATCTGCCTTTAAAATGCCACTCCAGTAGGAAACAAGTTTAACGCGATTGGCTGTCATCGGATTTAATCTTCCTTCAAGATCATAACCATCACCACCACTTAGCAGTTTTTTTAGATAGATCTCTGGATAGAGAAACGCATACAGGTCATAACTAAGAACGCTCAGTGCGTGCTCTTTGTAAAACCATCCGTAGGGATCAGGTGTTTTGAAATTCTTTATCTGTAAAATCCCTTCATCCACTACTGCGATCGTCACTTTTGCACCCGGTGCGGTTTTTACGTCAATAGTTTGTTTTTTATTTGACCGTGAACTCTTTACATGTGATGCGGTAACATTTAACCGCTTTGAAGTATTATCAACTTTCAGGTTAATTATTCCATGGGCTACGGTAAGCGGTAATTCGTTGTTGTCGGCGGGCCTGAACAATGTTGCAGTAACATATATATTCGGCACATGATTGCCGGTGATCTTCAGGTCAAGTTCGGCCGATTTCTTTTGTGTTTCGAGATAATAATATTCGTATACTTTATTCCGCTCAACCGTTACAAGTAATTTCCCGTTAAACGGCGCCGTAAATATCAATTTTGCATTTTCACCCACATTGTAATTTTCCTTGTCGGCAACGATATTGATATTGCCTTCGGTATTTACCTCAAACGAATTGCTTTGTGTGTTTCCCCATCCGTAGGCATAAAAATATCGGCTCACATAGGTTGCGGCATCAGCGAGATGCACGCGCACTTCATACTCGCCTGATATTTCCGGTATGTAGCTGATCTTTGTCCCGGTTCCGGAAATTTTAATAGTGCTGGTATTTTTCACCCGTTCCACATTATTTGAGCGGTAAGTATAATAAGATCCGTTGCGTTCGATCACGGTTTCATATTCATGTTTGATGATCTCCACCTTTACCGGTACATTGTTTATCTGGTTATCATCCTTGTCAACTGCGATAAGAGGAATATTTACGGTTGTCCGCGTTTTTACGTAGGAATCAAAATCGCCTATTCCCGCCATTGTATTTTGTGTGATCACTCTGAATTCCTGAACATCGTACACCGGTCTGCCGCTTTCATCAAATACTGTGGTAAGCATACGTCCGTTGAGTATGCCGATATTTTTATACGCTGCCGGTATTTCAAACGATGCGTTTCCTGTGCCGTTATCATCGGTGCTGCCTTCTGTATTCCTTGTCGGAATATAATTTTCTCCGCCCCTGATATTGAATGTATATTCCGGAAATTTTTTGGAGGAGAAATAAAACTTGCTGAGATTCATTTCAGCCTCCCAGTTTCTGTTGGAGGCAGGTGTGCCGTATAAATTATCCGCATTTATTTTCAATGCCACCGGATCACCGGGATAATATTCTTTTTTATCGAGAGCGGAACGCACTCTGATCCGGTCGGGCATAAACTCTTCCACACTGATATTTTCGGTTGCGATCAGTATTTCATTGGAGGAAAATAATTCAACAGTATAGGTCCCGGTTACAACATTTCGTGGTAATTCAACCGATGTCTCGAATCCACCCTGGTCATCAAGGGTTTTTTTCAAAGATTTAAATTCCTTGCCGGAAGGAGAGAGAATTTTCATAATAACCGGAATACGCGGAATCACCTGCCAGTCATAAGTTCTGACAATTCCGGCGAGATGCATCGTTTCTCCGGGTCGGTACATATCCCGTTCCGGATAAAGGAATGCATCCATATCACTTTCATTGAGCCTTTTACCACCAACGTCAAACCGAGAAGTGGATACCTCCGTTTGTTTGAAGGGAAGAAAATTAAAATCGCTTCCGTTTTCTGCAGTAATGAGGTTTACATCAAAGTCTGCGAGATTCTTTTTCAGCCCGGTAAATTTTGCTACCCCGTTCTTATCCGTTGTGGCCGTATACAATTTCTGATTATTGGTGCTGATGAAATTAACCTTGATGCCGCTCAGCGGGTTTGCCGACTGAATGGAATTCGCAAATACCAGCAATTCATCTTCGGTTGCCTTTGCAATAAGGCCCAGATCAGAAAGAGAAACGATTTGTGCATCGGTGAGCCATCTTTTATCACTGGAGGAGACCTTTACCACATAAAACCCTTCAAATTGCTCTAGTTTGTCAGAAAAATCGAGATGGAGAATTCTTGCTGCGTTATATTTTTCGAGTTTGGATGTTTCATATTCTTTCTCATAGATTATGTTTCCATATAATTCTGTGTTTACATCCTCGTAATCAAAATAATCCCAGTAATCTTCATCTTCATTCCACTCATCGTACCATCTGTACCTGAAACCATCGCGCATGAAACTGAGAATATTATTTTCATAGATCTTGATAACCTCCACTTTTACTTTTGGAACATTTACGATCTGCAGGCTGAGATTTTTATTTCCTTTCTTTCCGAGATACATGCCTTTTCCGTGTGCAAAGGATATGGCTGGCTGCATTTCACCAAACGTCACCGACTGGGCATAATTGTCGATCATTTTCCCTCCGGCTACACCATACAACTGCTCGGAAAGTGTGATGGTATACACCTGTGCCGGACTGAATTCGTCGCTTTTTATGGTGAGTCCGTTCACCGCTTTCTCCACAGTTATGGGGACCGGAGGATTAACGGTAATTAAATTGTTGAGATTAGTATTTCCGATCTGCTGATTGGTAATCACGCGCACGGTGCCGGTAATTCCGTTATGTTCTCCGATCATATCCCGGATCTCCAGATTTTCAATAAAGGGAATATCGGTGCTGAGTGATTGTTCGCTTTCCGTTTTAAAAGTACTGCCCGGAGAACCTATGCCTTTTGCAAGGATAAAACGAATGGTCTGATTTACATCTTTAGGATCTATATTATGCACCGCAACAGAAATTGTTTTTGCATTTTCTGCTGTGATGATCCTGGAGGACCGTTCGGTATTTTTTTGTTTTATGGTGAGGAATTCGCCCAGTGTTCCCGCGTTTACACTGGCAGTAAAATGCAGGTCGGCATTCAATACGATCTCATTGCTGCCTTCATCTTTCATCCAATAGAGATTAACAGATTGCAGTTCCAGCAGCGGTGTATGAAACTGAATCATTTCATTTTTCAACGGCAACTGAAGATCTGTATAATGCCGTATGTTTTCAGAAAGCGTTGCAGTGAATTGTTCGCTTTCGGTAAATCCCTCTGACGGAGAAAAGGCGATCTTGTCGCTGGAGATGATCTTGAATTTTCCTGCAACATGCGGTTGTATGGTAATCAGATCTTCATCCACCCACCGGTTAAATAACGTGTCGTTGAAGAGGTGCTGGTTCAGCGTGAACTCGAGGTTCTGCAAAACGGAGATTTCTTCTTCGAAATTTTTCTCCTGAACGGTAATTACATTTTTATCGGTGTTACATGAGTAAATAAGGAGTACGAAAGCACTCAGAAAAAGAAGCGGGGAACGCATAATGAAGAGAGGGTTTTGGGTGAAGTGGTGAAATGATCGGGAAATAAAACGTAAAGCGAAATTCAAATTATTATCGGAATTTAAAAAATATTTTTGTGCACTGCTTTTGCGGTGATAGTAGAGATTTATATATGTGTCGGGACGGATTTAACAGCAGCACCAAAATACCGAAAAAAAAGTCCGGATAAATTTGGAAATGCCAGAGAACCGCGCTAAACTTATGGTGTCTTACCTTCAATGAATTGTTAACTTAAATATAACTACTATGGTCATTACATTTGAGGAATTACGGCACATCAAGGATACGCTGCCGCACGGCAGTATGGAGCGCATTGCGCAGGAGCTTCATCTTGAGGTGGACACCGTCAGGAACTACTTTGGCGCAGAACATTTCGAAGCCCCCGGCAAGATCGCCGATGTCCATTTCGAAAAGGGACAGAACGGCGGCGTGGTGCGGCTTGAGGATACTACCATTTTAGAAGCGGCGATGCGGATCCTCGATGAGGTGAAACAAACGCACGCACTCAGTTGATTCTTTTCATACTTGAATACGGGCCCTGACAGCAACGAGAAACTGCCGGGGCTTTGTTTATTATATACGACCTGCAATAAATCCTGCGTTCTGGTATGGAATACGGACCATTTTATCATCCGTAAGCTAAAACCTGCCATTATGAAGACCGGATCTGCCTTCCTCATCCTCCTATTCCTTTTCTACTCCTGTAAAAGAACATCCGATCAATCAGCCGGTGACTCCAATGTGCCGAGTCCTTCAATAACAACAACCGGTACGAATTCCGGTATAGTTACCCCACCTGCTAATGCGGAAGTGGCATTACCTGTTCAGTTTGATCCCTCCAATGATCCATCTCTGTTACCGGTTCCGTTTTCCGACCCGGAAAAGGAAATCAATGTGCCGGCTAACACTGTAAAAACTGCTGCCGAAACCGGACAACCTGATAATATAATTGAAT
>CAYTFT010000081.1:0-8462 GCA_964437155.1 uncultured Chitinophagales bacterium
TATATTGATTTATTTCTCCACACCGAATTTGAAGGCGGAAGACATGCAGCGCGTGTGAAGAAAATTTCTGATATCGATTATCTCCCCGATTAAATGAAAAAATATATTTTTTTCTGGTTGATTGTTTGCGGATGGACTTTTGTTTTCGCACAGGAGGATCCTTCCGTGAAATACGCAAATACGATCACACCCGAAGAATTACGCGGTCATCTTTCTGTTATCGCTTCCGATTTTTACGCGGGACGTGAAACGGCAACAAAAGGGCAGCGCATGGCAGCGGATTATATTGCCAAGCAATTTCAACTTTCGGGTATTCCGCCTGTCGGGAAGCTGGGCGGCTACTTTCAGGAATATCCGCTCATCAGTATTGCATGGGATTCGTCGTTCATCAGCGATAAAAAAAACCGCTATGTGATGATGCGGGATTTTTATGGATATGCCACTGCAAATAATTCACTCGAAGCCAATGCTGATGAAATTATTTTTCTCGGATATGGCATTGATGATTCCGTGTACAGTGATTACCGCGATATTAATGTGAAGGGAAAAGTAATTCTCGTTGCCTCCGGTGAACCGGTGCGCGATGGTGTTTCTCTTATTACTAAAACCGAATCGATGTCTGACTGGTCAAAAGACTGGCGGAAAAAAGCAGAAGCAGCTACGGCACATGGCGCATTGTGTATGCTGGTGATCGAGCCGCGGATGCAGGATATTCTTTCCAACCGGCAATGGTGGAAATTTCTCAATGGTTCACTGCTGAAAATCGCATCTGAATATGAACCTTCGGAATATTGCACCAACCTGTTTGTTTCGCAACAAATGGCAGAGGGATTACTGGGCAAGAAAAAAAACATGATGCAGCGTTCCATTGAGCAGATCAATAAAACATTCATTCCCTATCGCTTCACCATAAAGGCGAGTATCGCATTCGGGATACATAAAGAAGCAATTCCCATTGATGCCCAAAATGTGCTGGGATATGTGGAGGGCACCGATCTTAAAGACCAGCTGGTAATTGTTTCTGCCCATTATGATCATCTCGGGAAAAATGATACAGCCGTATTTAACGGCGCCGATGATGATGGCTCGGGAACAGTTGGCCTTATCGAAATTGCGGAGGCGATGATGGAGGCAAAGAAAAATAATGAAGGTCCGCGGAGAAGTGTTTTGATCCTCGCTTTTTCAGGGGAGGAAAAAGGTTTGCTCGGTTCAAAATCTTATGTCGCCGATCCGGTTTTCCCGCTGGGAAATACGGTTGCCGATCTGAATATTGATATGATTGGAAGAGTGGATGATGCGCATGTGAAAGATTCCAGCTATGTATATATTATCGGATCTGATTTTTTAAGTACGGAATTACACCGCATCAACGAAGCGGCAGCAAAAACATATACTGATCTGCAACTGGATTATAAATTCAATTCCGTGAATGACCCAAACCGGTTTTATTACAGAAGTGATCATTATAATTTTGCGAAGAATAATATTCCGGTAATATTTTATTTCAACGGCACACATGCTGATTATCATAAAACAACGGATGATATTGATAAGATCAGCTTTGATCTTTTAGCGGAACGCACGCGCCTCGTTTTTCATACCTTATGGATGCTTTCGAATCAGGATATCCGGATCAAAGTAGATGTTTCACAATAAGAAATGCATGCTTTTCAGTTGCTGAGGGTAAGCGGCACATCCGTATTTTTTCTTATTTTCATCTTTTAATGTATTTCCATGCGGATAATATTTTCCTGTATTCTGTTCCTTTTCACTTTCCTTTCTGTAAAGGCACAGTCCGCCTATACCGTTGAAACCGTTCCCGATCCGAAAAGGCTGGACGGCGGTTATGTGAGTAATCCCGATAATATTCTGGATGCCTCCACCGTAAGCACAATAAATTCCGTTTTGCGTTCTCTGGAAGATTCAACTACGGTTGAAGTTGCGGTGGTTGTTTTGCAGTCGATCGGAGATATCGTGCCCGAAGATTTCAGATATGATCTTTTTAATTACTGGCATATCGGAAAAAAAGCAAAGGATAATGGTTTGCTGATTTTGATGGTGATGGACCAGCGGCGTTTTGAATTTGAAACGGGTTACGGACTCGAAAGTTCGCTCACCGATGCCATGTGCAAACAAATACAAATGGAATATATGGTGCCGCTCGCCAAGGAGGGAAAATACAGCGATGCGGTGCTTGCCGGTGTGCTGCAGGTGAATAAGGTGCTTACCGACCCTGTTTATCGTGATGAGATTTATGCCGACAGCGAAGCGAATTCTTCCCTGCAGCCCTGGTGGAGAAAACATGCAGGTAACACCATCCTCGCCATTTTTGGAATTGCATATACTGCGATCGCAGGAATTAGTTTCGCCTCCCGGAAAAAAACATTGAAAAAGGCACCCCAATATGTGCAGCGTCAATATAACGGTGCATATAGTGCGATGAAATTTCTTTTTCTGAATCTCGGAATTCCCTTTGGATTTTATGCCTGGCAGCAATTAACCGGTTCCATTCGCGTATTCGAATTCTGGGCATTCATCTATGGATTGTTCATGCTCCTGCTGCTGGAAAAAAGGATCCGGATCAATCGGTATATTCTGCATGACAGCGCCGAAAAAGAACCCCAGGAAACATATAACCTCTTAGCTAAATCGCATAGCAACGGATGGCTCGCGGCATCCATATTTTTTCCGGTGCCGTTTATATTTTATTCTCTCCTCAACCGCACACGGATGCAGCATCTCCGCAATTCGCCACCAATGGGTGCCGATGGTAAAACGCCTATGATAAAACTCGACGAAGTGAAGGATGATGAATTTTTAAAAGCAGTGCAGCTGACAGAAGAAAAACTGAAATCAGTGGATTATGATGTGTGGAAGGATCCTGTATCCAATCAGTTAAAAATTTTCCGGTTTGAAAATTATTTCAGTAAATATAAAGCATGTCCGAATTGCAATGCAAAGGCCTACCGAATGGTAAAAAATGTAACGCTTACATCACCCACGTATGATTCGACCGGACAGGGCAGAAAAACTTACAACTGCGCGGCATGTAATTATGCGCACGATGAATTATATACCATCGCAAAACTCACACGCAGTTCTTCAGGAAGCGGCGGATCCGGCGGCGGCGGTGGCAGCAGTTGGGGTGGAGGATCATCGGGCGGTGGCGGTGCAGGCAGCAGCTGGTAATATTCAATAGGATCTGATTATCTGTTCCCTGCATTCAGGAGGAATGACCGGCATGGCATTATTCTTGTCAATTTTAACTAAAATTACAGTCGATATGCGAAATCTGTTTACCATACTTACCGTGGCAGTTTTATTTTCTTCCTGTACGGTATATCTGAGCCCTTACACATCTCATACACAGGATCAGACCAGTTTCAACGAAGAACAATTAAAGAAAGTGCAATTTTATCTGGAGGGGGATATTACGCTTACGCGTGATCTTTCCAACAGTGAAACAGAAATTACATCCGGAGAAATTAAGATCGTAAACGGGCAAAAGGTTGAGCAGATCATCATTCGTTCCGGTACTCCTGGTGTGGTGATAAGAGCAGAAAATGAAGATACATTTATCGTGAGCTTTGACGCTGATGGCACCTTCCTTCGCTTTGGTGCTAATGCCGATTACGGCGGAAAATATACATTGATGGCAAAAAAATGGGACGGCCGCGCCGGGATCGTTGATTACGGCGGAAAAGAATACCGGTCAACTCCCGAAAGTATTTATGCCTATCTCACCGTTAATATGAAAAAGATCAATAACACAACCGTTGAAAGCAAAGAAGCCGGCGGTCGCACGATAGAATAAAACTGCAAGATTAAATATCGTAGCCGTCTCCTTTAGTGTCCCTTTTCGATCCTGAAGGCTGCGTGGCAAATTTATATTAACCGTTTTTATTGAAATTTCACGTCCGGATAAAACGCATACCATGCAAACCAGTATGCAATAAATCCGTCGACAGGTTGTAACCGGCTTCCTTTGAGATCGCCCTCGAGGCAATATCCGAAAATATCATACATATTTCCCGCATCATCACTAAAAATTGCGGGAATTTGTTTGGCAACAGGTTTAAATTTCTTTTCCTGCGGATTTTCAAATGCAGTGATGAACTGATCAGGCTCGCTGCCAACAATAATAACCGGTTTATCAAATACTGTTTCCTGCAGAATGCGCACGCCGGGTTTGAAATTATTGAACCGGAAACATTGTGCCTTGCCGTTTTTTATGATGCCGAATAATCGTTCTTTCGCGGGAAGCGTATCGTTTTCAAATTCCACATCAAAATATATTTCATCGTTGGTGCGGTATGCATCGTATGGATAACGCAGATAATCGCGCTGCATTCCGGTTTCAGTAGATACCACTGCACTTCCGGGATATAATTTCTTCCACGTGCCCCAGGTAGTTTCGATCACCTGATAAGTAGTTGCTGTACTATCAAGTAATTCACCATTCACGCAAAGCTGTTTCATCTGGCTCCATGCTGAACGTGTCACACGGTCATAAGGCATAATATTACTGTTGTACAACATCCCCGAAACACCGAAATCGGTTAATTTGCCGTTGATGCGGCGATTCCATGCCATACCGGAACCTGTCAGCGGACAATAATTGATCGCTACTTCCTTTCCATTTACAATGTCATTCACGATCTCGTGCCAGTTGAGAATTGCATGCGGATAACATTTTTCTGTTGCTCCCATTTTAATTCCGATAACAAGATCCTCATCATCCAGAAAATCAACTTTGTCAGTGGAAATAAATTTCGGCGCGTCTATACTCCGGATACAATCGGGCCTGTCGCAACCCGATTCAACATGTTCGATATCCACGCGCCATATATCATAAACTTTTTTCTCTTTTACAGCGGCTTCATCATCCTCTTTAACCCTTTGTTCGCTACTGCAACCGGCGTATATGCAAAGTATTAAAATAGGGAATGCAGTTCCGGATAGAAAGTGCCTCACTATTTTATGATAATTTCGTATTAACATTCATGCAAAATTAAAGGATTACGACAAATGGAAATTTCAGCAGATGCAATAAACAAACTGATCCGCAATCGCCGGTCAGTTAAACCTGAAAAATATTCCGGCATAAAAGCAGACGATGCCATTATTCACCAAATGCTGGAAAACGCCCGCTGGGCGCCCACACATGCGCTCACGCAACCCTGGCGGTTTACGGTATTCGCGGAGGATGGATTGAAAAAATTCGCAGATTTTCAGGCAGCATTATATAAATCCGCAACTCCGGAGCCGGAATTCAAGGACGCAAAATACCAGGGGCTTTTACATAAACCATTATTGGCCTCGCATGTGATCATGATCGGAATGAGCAGGCAGGAGTCGGGAAAAATTCCGGAAGCAGAAGAAATTTGTGCCGTCGCATGTGCAGTGGAAAATATGCTGCTCACTGCTGCTGCATATGGTATCGCCTGTTACTGGAGTACCGGCGGCATGACGTATCATCCGGAAATGCTTTCGTTTTTAGGATTAGAGAAAAAGGATAAATGCATGGGCATGTTGTATATCGGGAATTATTCCGGTGAAGCATTGCAATCGCCACGACTTCCCGTTGAAACATATACACAATGGGTGCTCTGATCAGAGTTTGACGAATTTTTTATTCCCTGTCATACCGTCGCATTGCAGTGTTACCATATATATTCCGCTTTCAAGATAGCGCACGGGAACCGGGATCGCATTCATGCCTGCTTTTAATTCTATGTTCCAGGAAGCTTTTGTTTTTCCGGAAAAATCATTGAGCTGCAACAATGCAGAACAGTTTTTATCACATTGAATCTCTGCTGTAAATTTTTCATTCGCCGGATTCGGATAAATATTTATTTTATCGGATAAATCTTCTGATGCTGCGGGCCAGATCAATCGCACCAATGCACGGCTGTCTTCGGATAATTCGTTCAGTTCAACTTCACCTCCGTTCATATAAATACAAATATGTGCGCCGGAACTGTTTTTATCATCATTCGTAACCGAGGCCCCTTCTCCAAATATCAATTTACTGCCTGTATTCAGATTCATATAAATATCACGCGGATATCCTTCTGATTCATCTTTTATAATACTCACCCGGTTATTTATTTCCAGGGTGGCATTTTTTCCTATTTCAATTGTGCCGCCGCTGCCTAATCCTAATACGCCGACTCCTTTTTTGCCGTACGATAAATAAGCTGAGTCATCAACAATGATGGAGGCGCCGTCGCGGAACATAACACATGCCTGCGGACTGAACATTTCAAATTCGCCGCTGTGAAAACGGTAATGTGTATCACCGGAAAATATCATTTCAGCAATTGAAAGACAAAATCGTCCGCCGTTATTAATAAGATTAACTGTATGCCGCACTGTATCGCCTTCCGCAAAAGCACCGCGTAATTGCACATAGGGCTGCACCATCAATGTCTGATATTCATTTATTTCAATATTGATATTTACGGGTGATGCCGGGTTGGGATCCGGTGAAACTTCCACGAAATCAAAATGATCTGTTGAGGGATATTCGGGATCATCAAATTTTAAAATGCCAACGGTCGTCGGAATAAAATCCCAGCTGTTTATTACATAATCGGCACCCACATAAGTTCCCGGTGTTTCAGTCATGTCGGTAATCAGGGTTTGATCCCAAACCAGTTCCATATAAGGGGATCCATAAATTTTAATTGTATCGTCCGGAGCATTGAATGTTAATTTTAAAATACAATCCGTGAGATACATATCACTGAATTTTTCTGTGGGAAAACAAAATCCGCCTTCAAATGAAGCGCTGTTCACAAACGTCCATCGCGTTGTGGTTCCGGTAAATGTTGAATCGGGAATTTCAACGCCAATTATCATTCCGGTACACATTGTTTCCGGACAATCGGTTGTAAGGTCCAGTGAAGGAATATATCCGGCGAGGTCCTCATACACCATATAAGAGGCATCGGTTTCAAGCGGGATCTTATTTGCAGCATTCAGGTCTGCTTTCAGGAAAAGTGCCCTCGTTGTATCAAAATCCTCCGGAGCAAACGACATCCCCGAAAATCCCGGTATCACCTTCAGCGAAACACAGATATTTGAATCCACCGGTCCGTTATAGGTATTATCTGTTGTCTGGTAAGCGATCCAGCCGACAGTCGTGTTGATACTTACAAGATCATTCCACGGACAAACCGTATCCACTGCAGTAAAGCTTGCGGGATAGGGTATTTGCTGTGCCCGGGTGGTAACCGGTGTGCAATAAAAAACCAGCGCGGTGGCGATTATTCTGAACAGGCTTCGGTTTCTCATGAGAACTTAATTGAATTATTTGATTGCCAATATAGATATTTGCACCCATAAAGCGATGTACATGAAAAAATTATTTTTTACGGTGAGCATTTGTGTTGCAGCTTTTTCCAATTTCGGGCAGGTGATCGACACAGTTACTTCCACTGCAGATCTGTATGAAAATGAGGATCCTTCGCGCGACAGGATCATCTTGAATGTGCACTGGGATGGCTGGCTGGGTGCACCTGATTCTTTAAGTATAAAAGGTTTATCAAGCGGCTTCGGGATGCATTTTTTTTATGATATTCCGCTGGGCAGCGACAATGTAAGCTTTGCCATCGGTGCAGGATTCTCCTGGTCCAATTATTATAATAATGCATATTTTACTTACGATACTTCACAGTTTACGATCGTTAACAGATTTAATGACAGTGTTCAGTGGAAAAAAAATAAATTCGTTTTGAATTATGTGGAAGTGCCACTTGAATTCAGATTCAGAACGGATGAAAAAAATGGTAACCGTTTTAAACTGGCAATTGGTTTTAAAGGAGGATATGTAATTTCGAATCATACAAAATTCGTTGGTGACGACTGGAAATATGGTTCTGCCGACGAAATAAAATACAAAGATTACCGCGTGAAAAATATTTCGGGCCTTCAGTATGGCCCAACCCTCCGGATCGGATATTCGAAGATCAATATTGATGCGTATTACGGACTGGCTCCTTTATTTGAAGAAGGAAAGGGCCCTGAAGGTAATCCGATCACCGTGGGTATTTCTTTCAATCCCTTCTGAAATTATTACAGATGTTGAGATCCTCCTCTTTTTTTCGGGGAGGATTTTTATTTTTATAACAGAATCACTTGCATTGGCAGATCTTCATCAGTTAACGGCAGAGCAATTTGCGAAAGGAGTTTTTGACCGCGATACCGTGATCATTGCCCGTGTAATTACCTTGCTCGAAAGTACAACCGATGCAGACAGGGAAATGGCAGAACACATTCTTGCCCTCTGTCTCCCGCATAGCGGTAATTCCTTGCGTATCGGAATTACCGGTCCGCCGGGTGCAGGAAAAAGTACATTTATCGAAGCTTTCGGAAATGTATTGCTGCAAAAAAATAAAAGTATTGCAGTACTCGCTGTAGATCCAACCAGTAAAAAAACAAAGGGCAGTATTCTTGGC
>CAYTFT010000082.1:0-8411 GCA_964437155.1 uncultured Chitinophagales bacterium
TCATGCTGATCCAGCTGTCGGCATCTTCCACAATTTCGCCGTGCAGGCGAAGATCAATTCCTGTTGCATAACCGATCGCATTATTTTCTCCGAAATATCGTATGCGCACATTTTCGACATCATATGGAATAAGGTCGTATAAATATTTATAATACACTTCTGTGATGAAACGAAAATCTCTTCCCCATGCAAAAAATTTATAATCACTGCCGAGTAAAAAATGAATACTTTTCTGACTCATCACATCCGTATGCAATGTTCCCTCAAGATCGCGCAGCTCGCGATAAAACGGAGGCTGCTGATACATGCCGATCGCAGCCTTCAGATCTATATCCACCAGTGAATGATCTTTTCTCCTCCACTCGGGTTGCCATACCGCCTGAAAACGCGGTGAAAGCGTAACCTCATTATTCAGGTCCCAGTAACTTGACCGAACACCACCGGTTATCGAATATGTTTTATTTTCCGGTTCCCATGTATCCTGAAAATAACCGCTGTACCGCATAGAGGAAAGATCTGCAGATGCTTTAAAGACCTGCTGTAATTGCACATCTTCACCATTATACGGTAAAGAATATCCCGCACTGTCGAGTAATTCCCATTCTTTTAATTCATCATTTATGAATTCTGACTGCGCCCGCACACCCCATTGATAATAATGCGCTGCCGTTTCAAATGAACCTACATGCCCGACATTCACAACATCCGCCATCAAATAATTACGCGCAAAATTCTGAAAGGCTCCCACTCCCAATCCGTATTTAACATCTCCAAAATCTTCAGAACCTAAATTCGATTCAACAAGTCCGAGCCAGTATTCCCCGATTATATCAAATGTCTCTGATTCGAGCGAATGATAACCGCTGGCGAGAAATTTAAGATCGAGTTGTTTATTCGGATGCAATGCATATGCGATACCGCCAAATCCGGTAATGAAATCATCAATTTCCTGCCCGTCAAAATATACATCCAGTTGCACCACATTATTCACCACGCCGGTTGCAGTTGATCTGCTCTGCGGAATAAATGTATAACTGTTGGAGCTGAAATTCCCGAGAAATTCAAGAGAAGATTTTTTATTGAGGTTTATTCCTAAAACGCCCTGTGCATCAATAAACACCGGCTCGTACTGTCCTTCTGTGTTTAATGAATTCAATAAATATTTATTTGTTTTATACCGTGCCCCAAATAAATAATAGGCTTTTCCTGAATCGATCCTGTCGTTCGCATAAAAGGAACCGCCCAGTAAACTTGCAGTAACACCTGCTTCAAATTCTTTCGGACGTTTATACTGAATATCGAGAACGCTGGATAATTTATCTCCGTATTTTGCTTCAAATCCGCCTGCGCTGAAAGCAATATTATCGATGAGGTCGTAATTCGGAAATGGCAATCCTTCCTGTTGTCCGGAGCGGATGAGCAGCGGCCTGTATATTTCAAAATCATTTACATAAACAAGATTTTCATCATAATTACCGCCGCGGATAGAATATTGAGAAGTGAGTTCATTATTTGTTACTGCACCCAATGCCTGCAAAATTGCCGTGAGCGGATCCATTGTCGTCGGAATCGGTTCAAGATTATCCACCGGAACTCTGAATATTGTTTCCTTCGGATTTTTTACCGTTACAATATCCAGCATGACGGGTTCCATCGAAACCAGAATAATATACCGCTCCTGTGGTTGCAGTACCACCTTATGATATACTGTATCAAATCCAACATAGGTATAGCGAATTACAACTGTATCATTCGCCGGGACGATCAATTCATAATTTCCCTTTTTATCGGATTGTGTGTATTGTTTATTTCCGAGCACAAAAATATTGGCGCCTTCTACCGGCTGCCTGGTATCATCAGAAATATTCCCGTAAACTGTTGCTGTTTCCTGCGCTCCTGCAGCAAAAAAAATGCACACCAGTGTGAGTGTTAAAATGGTCCGGAGCATCTGCACAAAAACGCTGTTTTGAGGTATTTATTTCGCAGAAAGTGATTTAAAAATATCTATAGCGGCAACAGGATCTTTTTCAGAGAAAATACCGCTGCCCGAAACAAGAATGTCGGCTCCGGCATCGAGAATTACCTGCGCATTATCCAGCTTTACACCGCCATCCACTTCGATAAGTGTGTTTGCCCCGGCAGCTTTGATCATCGCTTTTAATCTGCGGATCTTATCCAGCGAGGAAGGAATAAAACTCTGTCCGCCCCATCCCGGATTCACACTCATCAGACAAACAATATCAATATCGCTGATGGTTTCCTCCAGCGTCGAAAGTGAGGTTGCCGGATTAATGGCAACACCGGCCTTTGCACCTGTTTTTTTGATCTCCTGGAGCGTTGCATGCAGGTGCGCACAGGCTTCCACATGCACAGAAATCGAATCGGCGCCCGCATCTCTGAAATGCCGGATATAGCGTTCCGGATGCACGATCATGAGGTGGACGTCCAGCGGAAGGCGGGAATGACGCTTCATGGCGGCAACAACCGGTAACCCGAAACTGAGGTTCGGAACATATACGCCGTCCATCACATCCACGTGTATAAGGTCGGCGGACGAAGCATTGATCATTTCCACATCGCGGGCGATATATGCGAAATCACAACTGAGAATACTGGGCGCTATCCTATGACTCATGGTGCAAAGATAGTTTTTAACGAACTAAGATTTCAGCGCTGCAATATCTGCAGATAAGCCGACAACGAAGGAAAATTGCCTTTCTGCTGAATCAGCATTTACCTTCAAAAAACCGGCATTCACCGCCGAATATATCCTCAGCTTATTTACACAAGAAGCGGGTTGCGTACATTTGCGGCTCAATGACCACAAACAGAAAAATTCCACTTAAAGATTTTTTCCGCAATCCCGATAAAACCGGTTTTAAAATTTCACCCGACGGCAAATACATCAGCTGGCTGGCCGGATTCGAAAACCGGCTGAATATTTTTATCCAACCCGCCGCAGGTGGTGAAATTAAACAACTCACTGCGCAGCGGGATAAGGATATTCATTATTATCTCTGGCTGAATCCAACTCGGATCGGATTTATGAAAGATAATAACGGAGATGAAAATTATCATTTATATATTACCGATATACAGGGAACGGAAACGAAAGATCTTACTCCATTCGATGGCGTGAAAGTGGAAATTGTGGATGATCTCGAAGACAATGATACCGAAGTGCTCATTATGATGAATAAAATCCAGCCACATGTTTTTGATGTGTACCGATTGAATATTGCGACAGGCGAATTAATTCTTACAGAAGAAAATCCCGGTAATATCACGGGATGGATCACTGATCATAACGGTGATGTGCGCATGGCCACCACTACCGATGGCGTGAATACCGGATTATTATACCGTGAAGGAAAAACCGGGCCATTTACAAATATTCTCACCACACATTTCAAAGAAACGCTGGCACCGCTTTTTTTTGATTTCGACAATCAGTTCGTGTATGCTCTCAGCAATATCGGCAGAGATACGATCGCGGTTGTGCGTTTTGATCCGAAAACGGCAACCGAGACCGATGTACTTTTTGAACATCCGGAAGCAGATACAGACATGCTGGGATTTTCCAGAAAAAGAAAAGTAATTACGGCGGCAACCTATACTACCTGGAAAAAAGAAGCGCATTTTTTTGATCAGATAACAGAGGCGCGCTACCGGAAACTGCGCGAAACAATTAGCGATATAGCAGAGATCTATATCACATCGAAAGATAAAGAAGAAAATATATTTATCATCCGCACATTAAGCGACCGTTCACTTGGCAATTATTATTTACTGAACGAAGCAGAAGGAACAATGCGGCATCTCGCAAATGTGAGTCCCTGGCTGGAAACAGAAGAACTTTGCAGCATGCAACCCGTAAGTTATATGTCGCGCGACGGGTTAACAATTAACGGCTACCTGACATTGCCAAATGGTGAACATAATCAGCCCATGCCGCTTATTGTAAATCCGCATGGAGGGCCGTGGGTGCGGGATACATGGCAATTTAATCCGGAAGTGCAGTTCCTCGCCAACAGAGGATTTGCCGTGCTGCAAATGAATTATCGTGGTTCTACGGGTTATGGTAAAAAATTCTGGGAGGCCGGATTTAAAGAATGGGGAAAGAAAATGCAGGATGATATTACAGATGGTGTTGATTATTTAATTGCAGAAGGTATTGTCGATAAAAACAGGATCGGTATCTATGGCGGAAGTTATGGCGGTTATGCAGTGCTTGCCGGACTTGCCTTTACACCGGATGTTTATGCCTGCGGAGTGGATTATGTTGGCGTGAGCAATTTATTCACCTTTATGAAAACGATTCCGCCTTACTGGAAACCGTATCTTGATATGATGTATGCAATGGTGGGTGATCCTGAAAAAGATAATGATCTGCTTGCAGCCGCAACACCATTATTTCATATTGATAAAATAAAAGCGCCGCTGTTTGTTGCACAGGGTGCAATGGATCCGCGGGTTCATAAATCAGAGAGCGACCAGATTGTGGAAGCATTGCGGAATAATGGTGTGGAGGTGGAATATATGGTGAAAGAAAATGAAGGGCACGGATTTACAAATGAGGAAAATAAATTTGAATTCTATTCCGCAATGGAAGCATTTTTTGAAAAATATTTACTGCACATCCATGCACATTAATCATTACATCCGATGGATTCTTTTTCTGGCCATTTTTTATGGTGCAGCTCATTCCGTTGCGGCTCAACAACAGCAAAATTCTCTGCTATGGAAGATCAGCGGCAATGGATTGCAGCAGCCATCTTATGTATACGGCACCATGCACCTGATTGAAAAAGAAAGTTTTTTTGTGCGGAAGGAGATCGATTCGGTTTTCAGCCTCTCTGATATGATTGCGTTTGAAGTGGATATGGATGACACTTCTCTGCTCGCCAAAATGCAAAACTGGATGACGCTGCCGGAGGGCACTTCCCTGCAGGACCTGTGCACCGAAGAAGAGTTTAACAAAATAAGGACGTTTGTAAGAGATTCTATGCAATCGGAAATTATTCTGTATAATTACTACAAACCATTTGTTTTATATGAACAAATGCAAATGCAAACCGGAAAAGAAATTGAATCATTCGAATTATATTTTTTAACCAAAGCCACAGAGCAGTCTAAACCGGTAACAGGTCTCGAATCGGTTGAAGCGCAGCTGCATCTGATCGATACTTTTTCCTATGCCGAGCAGATCAGCTGGATACTGGAGCAAATTGATGTGACTGCAGGATCAGACTCACTTACTGAGAGGTTATTGCAGGCATATATTGCAGAAGATCTGGATGCAATCCTGCAATCGATATATACGCAAAAGGTTGAGCCAATGGTAAGAGATCATATCGATCTTTTTGTGGACGCACGCAACAAAAACTGGATACCCGAAATTAAAAAAATCATAACCGGAAATTCCGCATTTATTGCAGTTGGCGCAGGACATTTACCCGGCCCAAACGGTCTGATCCGGTTGCTGCAACAGGAAGGATATACGGTTGAACCATTATAATTTACTTTTACACTGAACACAATATGTATGATTGAAATTCTGGATCTTTCCAAAACATTCAGCCTCTCCCGCCAGCAGCGGAAAGAAATGGGTACGGAGTTTAAAGGCACCACCGTGGATGCCGTGAATCACGTTTCGTTTGCCTGCAAGCCGGGCAGAATATTTACATTGCTCGGGCCGAACGGCGCCGGTAAAACTACAACCCTCCGCATGATCGCAACCATCCTCAAACCCTCGCAGGGATATATCCGCGTATGCGGTTATGACACCGTGCAGCAGGGTGTTGAGGTGCGCAAGCGACTCGGATTTCTTACAGGTTCCACCGGTCTGTACGACAGGCTTACACCCGACGAGACCATTAATTATTTCGGTCGCCTCAATGGAATGGAGGAAGGAAATCTGCAAAAAAGAAAAAAGGAATTATTCGATCTGCTGGGCATCCATGATTTTGCACACCGGCGCATTGGAAAATTTTCAACGGGAATGAAACAAAAGGTTTCGATTGCGCGGACAATGATACATGATCCTGAAGTGGTGGTTTTTGATGAGCCAACTTCGGGACTCGATGTGATCGCTGCAAAAAGTATCATCGAATTAATTCGCGATTGTAAAAAACAAATGAAGACGGTCATATTTTCCACGCATATTATGAGTGAAGTAAATATGCTGGCCGATGACCTTGCGATCATACATCGCGGCGATCTGATCTACAACGGTTTATATGCAGATTTTAAACGCGAGATGCGGGAACTTACCCTTGAGGATGAATTCATCCGCATTGCACAGGAACATGATGTAAAATTTAACTGACCATCTGAAAAAAATGAAGAACATAATTACCATATTTAAAAAAGAGATCAGAGATATTACCCGTGACCGCCGCACGCTTACGATCATGCTGGTGATCCCGCTGTTCGTTTATCCTACGTTATTCGTGGGTATTTCCAAATACATGAACAGCCAGTCCGAAAAAGCCGGCAACGAAACATTGCGTATCGCACTCGTAGCCAATGGAAATGAAAATAATTTCAGACAATACCTCAGTGCATTGCCGAACACGGAAATTTCGGAGATATCGGATACCACGCTTGCAAAACAAATGATCCTGGGCGACAGTCTTGATGCCGCCTATTTTTTCCCCGCAGGATATGACTCTGCACTGGCAAAATTACAGCCAACGGATTACCGATATTTCTTCACTTCGACAAATAATGAGTTTGAGGTGGGCATTATTCAGAATATCAATGCACAATATCAGCAGAGCCTGATACGGAATAAACTCAATGAGATGCATATGGATGCCACCATTCTGGAACCGGCAAAAAGCATAGCACGGAATCTTGCATCTGAACGCGAACAAATAGGCAGCATTGTTGGCGGGATCCTTCCGTATTTCTTTATTATTTTCTGCATGATGGGATGTATGTATCCTGCAATAGATCTTGCCGCAGGAGAAAAAGAACGCGGTTCGCTGGAAACATTGCTGGTTTCCTCTGCAAGCAGAATAGAAATTTATACCGGGAAATTATTGACCGTTGCCATAAGCGGATTTACATCTGCCATTGCAAGTATTATCGGACTTATCCTTTCTGCGAATCTTGTGCAACAGGATGCTGCATCTTCCGGACAGGGAGTCGGGCAGATCACGTCGTTGCTTAATGGTATTATCGAGCCCGGATCAATAATTATGTTACTGGTAATTTTATTACCGCTGAATATATTTTTCGCATCGCTTACCTTAATGCTTTCCATTTACGCAAAGTCATTCAAGGAAGCACAAAGCATGATCACTCCGCTGATGATGTTTATCGTTTTCCCGAGTATTTTCGGAATGTTGCCGGGCGTAAAACTCGATTACACTACCGCACTGGTGCCGATCCTGAATGTATCGCTCGGCGCTAAGGAGATCATTGCAGGCAATGTGGAAATGGGTCCGCTGCTGGTGACGTATCTCGCATTGTTTGTGTATGCTGCCATCGCGCTTTTCATGAGTGTTCGATTCTTTAATGACGAGAAAAATATTCTTCGGGGATAATCATTTTCCTCTTTAGTGAACACTTTTCCCCGTAATCAACCGTTACGGGGAATTTTCATTTAGGGGATGCAGGCCGGATTACAGAATATTGCACTCCGCCGTAACCATGGATCTGCATATATTTTTTTTGGGAATACAACCTTTCGGCGGGCGGTTGCGTTTATAGAACATAGAGCTAATTGGAAAAGATGTCGAATTTATTCTGGAAGATCAAGAGTTTTCATCAATTAAATGTTTCTGAATTATATGGGATCCTGCGTTTGCGGCAGGAGGTTTTTGCCGTTGAACAAAATTGCGTGTATCTCGACGCCGACGGAAAGGATCAGTTCTGCGACCATATTTTCGGGGTGGACGATGCCGGAAAAGTGATCGCCTGTTGCAGGATCGTGCAGCCGGGTATTTCGTATTCAGAAGTTTCCATTGGCAGAGTAGCCACGCATCCCGACCATCGGCACCACGGATTCGGACGTATGGTGATGGACAAAGCGATAAATTTTATTGAAGACCGATACGGGCCCGTTGCCATCCGGATAGAAGCGCAGTATTATCTGGAAAAATTTTATACACATTATGGATTTGAGGTTTCCGGAGAGGTCTATCTGCTCGATGGCATACAGCACGTGGAAATGATACGGGAAAAAGCTTCTGTAAGGGCCTGAAACCCGTTGCCCGTATTCTGTTAAGCACCCCATAGTAAACCATTTCTTTCCAAATTTCGCTGTATTATTACGGCACATTCATTTTTTTAAACCTTTTAAAATTTATTGTATGGGAATGTTAAAGGAATTCAAGGATTTTGCCATGAAAGGCAATCTTATCGACCTCGCTGTCGGTTTTGTAATGGGTGCTGCCTTCACC